>CAKAQT010000018.1:0-12031 GCA_916720325.1 Parahaemophilus parainfluenzae | reverse complement strand
CGGCAGGTGCTTCTCCACATGATTACAGCTTAAAACTTTCAGATGTGCAAAAAGTAAAATCTGCGGATTTAGTGCTTTGGGTTGGTGAAGATATTGACGCTTTCTTAGCAAAACCAATTAGCCAAATTGACAGCAAAAAAGTTATTAATATTTCTGATATTCCAGAAATTAAACCACTTTTAAGCAAAGTCCATCATGAACATTATCATGAAGGCGATGAACATGAGCACGGTCATGATCATAAACATGGGCACGATCATAAGCACGAACATGGTCATGACCATGAGCATCATCACCACGATGTAGATGAAAATGGGTTAAGCGTGAACTGGCATTTATGGTATTCACCAGCCATCAGCCAAATTGTGGCACAAAAAGTAGCGGATAAATTAACGGAACAACACCCAGATAAAAAAGAGCTCATTGCGAAAAACTTAGCCGATTTTAACCGCACTTTGACTGAGCAAAGCGAGAAAATCAAAGCACAATTAGCGCCACTAAAAGATAAAGGCTTCTTTGTGTTCCATGATGCTTATAGCTATTTCAATGATGCGTATGGTTTAAATCAAACCGGTTATTTCACCATTAATCCATTAGTGGCACCAGGTGCAAAAACCATTGCTCACATCAAAGAAGAGATTGAAGAACACCATGTAAATTGTCTTTTTGCTGAGCCTCAATTCACACCAAAAGTGATTGATTCTCTTGCACAAAGTACAAAAGTTAATGTTGGTCGTTTAGATCCTATTGGCGATAACGTACAGCTTGGTCCGAATTCCTATGCGAATTTCCTTCAAGCCACCGCTGATAGCTATGCTCAATGTTTAAGTAAATAATCAAAATCTCCCCCTAGCCCCCTCTTTACAAAAGAGGGGGAATATTCTTGAAATATCCCCAAATTTAACCGCACTTTCGTGCTATAATCCGCCCAATTTTTCCCTATCGAGAAAACGCATGAAACAACTATTTGCCACAACTGCCCGTGGTTTTGAAGAACTCTTAAAAGTCGAACTGACAGAGCTTGGTGCAACGGAATGTAAAATCGCACAAGGCGGCGTACATTTTCAGGCTGATGATGAAACACTTTATCGAAGCTTATTATGGTCACGTTTAGCTTCACGTATTTTGTTATCTATTGTAAGTGGCAAGGTATATAGTGATTTAGACTTGTATTCAATTGTGACAGGGCAAGATTGGTTAAGTTATTTTGATGAGAAAGCTACATTTTTTGTTGATTTCAACGGGACAAACCAAGAAATTCGCCATACCCAATTTGGTGCGATGCGTGTGAAAGATGCCATTGTGGATTATTTTGAACGCCAAGGGAAAGCGCGCCCAAATGTGGATAAAGACTATCCAGATGTGCGAATTCATGTTTATTTGAATAAAGAAGAGCTCGTCGTTTCACTCGATTTAAGTGGTGAAGCATTACATTTACGAGGTTATCGCGAAGATACAGGCCAAGCGCCTTTACGTGAAACCTTAGCCGCCGCGATAGTGCTGCGTTCAGGTTGGAAAAAAGGGACGCCTTTAGTGGATCCAATGTGTGGTTCAGGTACCTTGTTAATCGAAGCGGCACAGATGGAAGCACAAATTGCACCGCAATTACATCGTTTACATTGGGGCTTTGATTGCTGGAAAGGGCATAATCAAGATGCTTGGGATAAGGTGAAAGCAGAAGCGGTACAGCAAGCAGAAACTTATTTTAATCAAAATCCAAAACCGCATTTTTATGGTTTCGATCTTGATCATCGCGTACTGAAAAAAGCACAAAAGAATGCGCAAAATGCAGGTGTGGCACATTTAATTCAATGGAAACAAGATGATGTCGCCGCATTAAAAAATCCAAGTCCAGATGAAGTGGGAACGGTGATTTGTAACCCGCCTTACGGTGAGCGTTTAGGCACAACTCCTGCTTTGATTGCCCTATATTCAGTCTTTGGACAACGCCTTAAAAATGAATTTGGTGGTTGGAATGCGTCGATTTTTAGTAGTGAATCTACCTTGCTTGATTGCTTACGTATGCGTTCTCATCGTCAATTTAAAGCGAAAAATGGTCCCTTAGATTGTGTTCAGAAGAATTATCAAATTTCTGAACGCAAAGAAAGTGCGGTTGAAAATCCGCTTGAATTTGACCGCACTTCAACGGTAGCGGTGGATTTTGCGAATCGCTTACAGAAAAATATCAAGAAAATTGAAAAATGGGCGAAACAGCAAGGCCTTGATGCGTATCGTTTATATGATGCAGATTTACCGGAATATAACGTGGCGGTTGACCGTTATGGCGATCATATTGTGGTGCAAGAGTATGCCGCACCGAAAAATATTGATGAAAATAAAGCGCGTCAGCGTTTATTGGATGCAGTGACTGCAACCTTGCAAGTCACCGGTATTGAAACCAATAAACTGATTTTGAAGGTCCGTCAAAAACAAAAAGGCACCAATCAATATGAAAAATTGGCCAATAAAGGCGAATATTTCTATGTGAATGAATATGGCGCACAGCTTTGGGTGAATTTAACGGATTATTTGGATACAGGATTATTCTTAGATCATCGCTTAACCCGTAAGATGCTTGGTGAAATGGCAAAAGGCAAAAATTTCCTTAATCTTTTCGCTTATACCGGTTCAGCAACAGTGCATGCGGCATTAGGTGGGGCAAAATCGACAACAACCGTGGATATGTCAAACACCTATTTAAACTGGGCAGAGCAAAACCTGATTTTAAATGATATCGAAGGCAAACAGCACAAGCTCATCCAGGCAGATTGCTTACAATGGCTAGAGAAATGCGATCGTCAGTTTGATTTGATTTTCGTGGATCCGCCAACATTCTCGAATTCTAAGCGTATGGAAGACAGTTGGGATGTGCAACGTGATCACATCAAATTAATGCGTAATCTCAAACGTATTTTACGTCCTAACGGCACCATCGTGTTCTCGAACAATAAACGTGGTTTTAAAATGGATTTTGAGGCGTTAGATGAGCTAGGATTAAGTGCGGTTGAAATTTCAGCGAAAACTTTGCCGCTTGATTTTGAGCGTAACAAACAAATCCATAATTGTTGGATTGTGACAATGAAAGCCTAATAAAAAGCCCGATAATGATTTATCGGGATTTTTTGTTATTCGACTTCTTTTTGTTTTTCAGTTTCTGAATCATCATGAAGCAGTGTTTCAACGGCGGCTTCATCATTGATATCATCTTCTTTTTCTAAGATTTCAGCCGTTTCTTCATTTAATGCTTCAGCATCTATATGAGGCTTGATGAAGGGCTTTGGCATCCAATATTTTCGGATGATGTCCGTTGAAAAACCATGTAAAACTTCCTCATTTAAACGTTCTTGGTCTAAGTAACGGACTTCTGCAATGACCTCATCGGCTTCAATTTTATTGACGCCTAGTTGCATCAAGGTGGCATGGCTGAGCGTAAGTGCAGACTCAAAGGTTTCACGTACAATAAAGTCGACGTCTCGTTTAATCAGACTTACTGTTGTTTTACGGTCATAAGTTCGCGCCAAAATAGGGAGTTTCGGATAAGCATCTTTCAAATTCTGAACAATGCTTTCAATACGATCCGTATCGTTAATCCCGATGACGACACATTTAGCTTTTTCGATACCGGCAGCACGTAATACATCAAGGCGAATACCATCACCGTAATAAACTTTAAAACCAAATTTGGCTGCCGCACGGATGTTTTCGATGTTGCGGTCAATCACCGATACGTTAATGCCACGAACAAGAAGCGATTGACAGACGATTTGACTGAAACGACCAAAACCAATCACGAGTACGCTATCTTCTAAATCCACAATAGGATCAAGATCGCTGGTATCGACTTTTTCCTCTTGATTCGATGATTTGCGTTGGTTGATTTTACGCATCAATAAACCAATTAATGGGGAGAATAGCATTGAAATAATGACGGCTGCAGTAAAGGTTGCATTTTGATCTTTAGTCATTACACCTGCCGTAGTTGCAGCAGAGAAGAGTACGAATGCAAATTCACCACCGTGTGCCATGATAGTCATTCGCCCAACGGATTCTTTTCGGTCAAGTTTCGTAATACGTGCAACCGTGTAAACTGCTAAGGCTTTGCCGATGATATAAAGGCACACGATACCTAATAACCAAAGTGCATTGTCAAACACCAAGGTTAAATCAAGAGACATCCCTACGCCCATAAAGAAGAGACCGAGCAATAAACCACGGAATGGTTCAATATCGGCTTCTAATTGGTGGCGGAATGCGGATTCTGAAAGCATCACACCGGCGACGAATGCGCCCATCGCCATTGAAAGCCCGCTCGCTTCCATGGCTAATGCCGCACCTAATACCACAAGCAATGCGGCAGCTGTCATCATTTCACGAATGTGAGCTTTTGAAATTAAGCGGAAAATAGGGTTCATTAACCATTTACCCGCAACCACTAAACCGACAACGGCACCGAGTGCAATAGCAATAGATGTCCAGTTGGTTTGATGTTCAATGTGTTTGGTTTCAGGCGTTAAAAAGGCAATAGAAGCCAATAATGGCACAATGGATAAATCTTCAAAAATTAAGGTTGAAATCACCCGTTGGCCTTTTGGTGTGTTCGTAATCCCGCGTTCTTCTAATACCTGCATGACAATCGCGGTGGAAGAAAGGGTAAAGCCCATACCCGCAATAAACGCCACTTCTTTAGGAAGATTTAAAATATAGATACCGGCAAAGGTCAGCAATGCACCACATAGCCCTACTTGTAGAAAACCTCGCCCAAAGATTGCTTTTCTCATCGCCCATAAGCGTTCGGGATGCATCTCTAAACCGATGATGAATAAGAACATCACCACGCCCAGTTCTGCCATATGGAGAACTGATTCTGCATCTTTTACCACGCCGAAAACGGAAGGACCAATTAAACAGCCCGCCACTAAATAACCTAATACGCTACCTAAGCCAATACGCTTAAAAAGTGGCACGATGGTGACACTGGTAGCAAGTAGAACAACAGTTTTAATTAATTCAGGGCTGACGGCATTCGACATAGGGCAAAAAAACCTTAGTAAAAACAGGGAGTATGAGAAGAAAGTTCTCTTGTATTCTAGCCTTTTTTAGGTAAATAAAAAACACAGAAAAGCAAGAAATTGGTATAATTTACAAAAACTTTACATGCCAAAAAATGGTCATCTTTCTGACCGCACTTTAGAGGTCTTATGTCATTACAATTCAATATGATAGCGTTATTATTGGTTTTCTTAATCGTTTTAGGCTTAATGAGTCAAAATAGCGCAATCACCATCTCCGCTGCAGTGCTATTAATCATGCAGCAAACCTTACTATCCAAATATATTCCCATACTTGAACAATACGGGATAAAAATTGGGATCATTATTTTAACGATTGGTGTGCTTGCACCGTTAGTCTCGGGGAAAATCCAACTGCCCGATCTCAGTTCATTTTTAAACTGGAAAATGGTTGTCTCTATTTTAATTGGGGCATTAGTGGCATGGCTTGCAGGGAAAGGGGTGCCATTAATGGGAGAACAACCTGTTTTAGTCACTGGATTATTAATTGGTACGATTATTGGGGTTTCTTTCTTAGGTGGCATTCCTGTAGGACCACTTATCGCCGCAGGGATTTTAGCGCTATTACTAGGAAAATTTTAAATGAAAAACAAATGGTTATTTATCGCTGGATTGAGCGGTTTTTTATGTGTGGCGATTGGCGCTTTTGCCGCCCACGGATTAAGCAAAGTTTTAGAGCCTAAAGAGTTAGCCTGGATTGAAACCGGTGTGAAATATCAAATGTTCCACACCATTGCCATTTTAGCGATTGGCATTTTGCAATTGTGCCGAGAGTCATTGGCCACCAACAAAATGGCTAATGTTGCTGCAGGGAGTTGGGCGTATGGCATTCTTCTTTTTAGCGGCAGCCTTTATGCACTAGCCCTTGGAGCGGGAAAATTCCTTGTGTGGGTAACACCAATTGGAGGCACGCTCTTTTTAATTGGTTGGCTTTGCTTGGCTTACGGTGGTTTTAAAAGTAAATAGATATGAAGAATAAATCAGTCAAACGTGAATTAAACTCAATACAGCAATCTCTCTTTGCGAAACTCAACGGCATCATGCTAGTGGATCAACGTCGTTTATCCGCCCGTATTCATGGGATTGGAAAAATTAAAAGCCAAGAGGCTCAACAAGCCGTTGCCGCAGAAATCCAACTGCAGATTGAACAGGCTCAATTGCGTGTAGAAAATCGTAAAAGTGCGGTTAAAAATCCGATTGTTTTTTCAGAGAGTTTGCCGGTTAGCCAACGCAAAGCAGAAATTCAAAAACTGCTTTCTGAACATCAAGTTATTGTGGTAGCTGGTGAAACTGGCTCGGGTAAAACCACCCAATTGCCGAAAATGTGTTTGGAATTAGGTTTCGGCAATTTGGGTATGATTGGTCATACTCAACCTCGCCGTATTGCTGCTCGTTCAGTGGCAGCGCGTATTGCAGAAGAGCTGGAAACAGAGCTTGGCGGTTTAGTCGGTTATAAGGTCCGTTTTAACGATCAAATCAGTGATGACACACAAATCAAATTGATGACCGACGGGATTCTGCTAGCAGAAATTCAAAACGATCGTTTTCTCAATCAATATTCTTGTTTGATTATCGATGAAGCGCACGAACGTAGCCTGAACAACGATTTTATTCTCGGTTATCTGAAACAGCTTTTACTACGTCGTCGTGATTTAAAACTTATCATCACTTCCGCTACCATTGATGTGGAACGTTTTTCTAAACATTTCAACAATGCCCCAATTATCGAAGTCTCAGGCAGAACCTATCCCGTTGAAGTGCGTTATCGTCCCGTAGTGGAAGAAGACGATCAAGATCAGCTACAAGGCATTCTCAACGCAGTGAATGAACTGCAGGCAGAAGGCCGTGGCGATATTTTGATCTTTATGAATGGTGAGCGTGAAATTCGTGATACCGCCGAAGCTTTACAAAAACAAAATCTAAAACACACGGAAATTCTACCGCTCTTTGCCCGTCTTTCAGCACAAGAACAAAATAAAATTTTCCATCCAAGCGGATTAAATCGCATCGTGTTGGCGACTAACGTCGCGGAAACTTCATTGACTGTGCCGGGCATTAAATATGTGATTGACCCAGGTACCGCACGCATTTCCCGTTATAGCTATCGCACCAAAGTACAGCGTTTACCGATTGAACCTATCTCACAGGCATCTGCTAATCAGCGTAAAGGTCGTTGTGGGCGTGTGAGTGAAGGGATTTGTATTCGTTTATATTCGGAAGAGGATTTTAATTCTCGTCCAGAGTTTACCGATCCTGAAATTCTACGCACCAATTTAGCCTCCGTTATTTTGCAAATGACGGCATTAGGCTTGGATGATATTGAAGCGTTCCCATTTGTTGATGCGCCAGATAAACGCCATATTCAAGATGGGATAAAACTGTTGGAAGAATTGGGTGCGTTTGAAATGGTTCGCACCAAATCAGGCGAGAAACGTCAATTAACGGCAGTAGGTCGTCAATTAGCTCAACTCCCTGTGGATCCTCGTTTGGCGAAGATGTTGCTGACCGCTGTCTCACAAGGTGCGTTGCATGAAGTGATGATTATTGTCGCTGCGTTATCCATTCAAGATCCGCGCGAGCGCCCACAAGAAAAACAGCAAGCTTCCGATGAAAAACATCGCCGTTTTGCTGATAAAAAATCAGATTTCTTGGCTTTCCTCAATCTTTGGCGTTACCTACAAGAACAACAAAAAGAATTAAGTAAAAACCAATTCCGTCGTCAATGCCAAAAGGATTTCTTAAATTATTTACGTATTCGCGAATGGCAGGATATTTATCATCAAATTCGTTTAACCGTGCGTGAAATGGGCTTGCCGATTAATTCGGAACAAGCAGAATATCAGCAAATTCATACCGCACTTTTAAGCGGCTTGCTTTCTCATATCGGTTTAAAAGAAGCGGAGAAACACCAATATCTTGGTGCACGTAATGCCCATTTTGCAATTTTCCCCAATTCTGTGCTTTTCAAAAAACAACCGAAATGGGTGATGGCGGCAGAGTTAGTGGAAACCTCCAAACTTTGGGGGCGTATGGTGGCGGAAATCGAGCCAGAATGGATCGAGCCACTTGCCGAGCATTTAATTAAAAAATCCTATTCCGAACCGCGTTGGTCGAAATCCCGTGGTGCCGTGATTGCTGATGAAAAAGTCACGCTTTACGGTGTGCCGATTGTGGCTGCGCGACCAGTGAATTACGGTTCTATTGATCCGACGATAAGCCGCGAGCTCTTTATTCAATCAGCCTTAGTGGAAGGGGATTGGAATACCAAACATAAATTCTTCAAAGAAAATCAACGACTCGTTCGAGAAGTAGAGGAGTTGGAACACAAAAGCCGCCGCCGCGATATTTTGGTGGATGACCGTACGCTTTTTGAATTTTACGATCAGCGTATTGGTACGGAAGTGGTCTCTCAAAAACATTTTGATACCTGGTGGAAAAAGGCGCAGCAAAAAGATCCTGAATTGCTTAATTTTGAACGCTCATTCTTGATTAATGATGATGCGGAACAGGTGAGCAAGCTGGATTTCCCGAATTTCTGGCATCAAGGCAATTTGAAACTCAAACTGACGTATCAATTTGAACCGGGTACCGATGCAGACGGCGTGACGGTTCATATTCCGTTGCCATTGCTCAATCAAGTGGAAATGACCGGCTTTGATTGGCAAATTCCAGGTTTGCGTGAAGAATTGGTGATTGCGCTGATTAAATCTCTGCCGAAATCTTATCGTCGTAACTTCGTGCCCGCACCTAATTATGCTCAAGCTTTTTTAAGTCGTGCCGTACCGTTGGAAAAGCCATTATTGGATACGCTAATTTATGAATTACGTCGTATGACGGGCGTTACCGTAGAAGCGGAACATTGGAATTGGGAACAAATTCCAAGCTATTTGAAAATGACTTTCCGTGTGGTGGATGAAAACGGCAAGAAAATTGCCGAATCCATGAATTTGGATGAGCTGAAATTCAACTTAAAAGATCGTGTGCAGGAAAGTATTTCTGCTGTGGCAGATGATGGCATTGAGCAAAGCGGGCTGCATATTTGGAGTTTTGCAGATTTACCACAATGTTATGAACAAAAACAACGTGGCTTTAGCGTCAAAGCGTTTCCGGCCATTGTAGATGAAAAAGATGCCGTAGGTATCAAACTGTTTGAAACAGAGTTTGAGCAAGCGGTGGCGATGCAACAAGGTCTGCGCCGCTTATTGTTGCTCAATGTACCGTCACCGATTAAATATCTGCATGAAAAATTGCCGAATAAAGCTAAATTGGGGCTGTATTTTACCCCGTTCGGTCGTGTGTTGGATTTGATCGACGATTGTATCGCTTGTGCGGTGGATAAGCTGATTGCCGATTTTGGCGGGTTTGTGTGGGATGAAGCAGGTTTTGAAAAGTTGCGTGATTTTGTTCGAGAAAACCTTAACGAAGTGACCGTGGATATTGCGCAGAAAGTGGAGCAAATTCTCTCCCTTAATCATGCCTTGAACCAACGTTTAAAAGGCAAAATGGATTTCACGATGGCCTTTGCCTTTTCCGATATTAAGGCGCAGTTAAGCGGATTGATTTATCCAGGTTTTGTGCAAAAGAGCGGTTATGATCGCCTACCAGATTTACAGCGCTATTTGCAAGCCATTGATAAACGTATCGATAAACTGGCTCAAGATGTGAATCGAGATCGTGCTGCGATGCTACGCGTGGAACAAGTGCAACAAGCTTACCAACAATTACTGGCTAAACTACCAAAATCCAAACCGATTTCTGATGAAATTGCGGAAATTCGCTATATGATTGAGGAATTGCGTGTGAGTTTATTTGCGCAGCAATTAGGCACGAAATATCAGGTGTCGGATAAACGGATTTTGAATTTGATTACAAATATTAGTAGCTAAGGTTTTTTATGAGTACACAGTTAATTCCACTAGAGATTATCGCTTTTTTATCTAAAGAGTTACCTCAATTTAATTCACATACAGAATTAGATACATTATTTTTATCTGCAGGTATAGCATCAGATAGTATTCCTAATGAAAATAGGGAAAAAAAGGTTCAACGCAAATTATCAAATATAAATGATAGTTGCTCAGAACCAATACAAAAATTAGAGATCTTGCTTAATGAGGCTACAAAACCTGTGACGGGAAATGATGTTTCCTTTGGATATCTAAAAACTCGAGAAGAAAAGAAGAAAACATTTAAAGAGAATATAGAAACAGAACTAAATAAGCATGGTTTCGCATATATTAATGGGAAAATCTTACCATCAAAATCGTTATCGCCTGCTAGTATCACTTTGTCTGATTTGATCAAAAATAGGAATGTGGAGTCAATAAATAGAGAATTTGATAGGGCGATAAAAAATTTAAATACAAATCCATTAGATGCGATTTCTTCTGCATGTAATATTTTAGAGTCTATTTTAAAAGTTTATATTTTGGAGAAAGGTTTAGAACTACCTAATACACAAATATTAAAAGAATTATGGAAAGTAGTTAAAGAAGATTTTAAGTTTGGATTAAGTAAATTAGGACAAGATGATTTACAGAAAATTAATTCTGGTATTACATCTATAATTGATGGCATAGCATCAATAAGGACACACGAAAGCTCAGCCCATGGGGGAGGCCCAGAATCCTATATTCCTGAGGTTAGACAGGCAAGGTTGGTTGTTAATGCCGCACACTCTTTAGCAGTATATATATTAGAAACATGGGAGGCTCAAGATAGTCTTTCACAATCACCAGAACGTCTCATAATAGGGTAAGTATTCCCCAAGATAGCGCAAGCATCCACGCTTGTGCTCATGTGGTACAAACGAGGGCGCTTGAGCCATCGTTCTGTTTTAAAAAAGTGCGGTCATTTTCTCAAATGTTTTTAACTTCAAAAATTCTATCAAAACCAACCGCACTTTCTCCCCAAACTCTTTTTGTGATCTATCTCAAATTTTCGTGTTGAACTGATTTACAACTGCCAATTCAATCGCTATCTTGCTGATATTATTATTTTAATAAAGAGGTAAATTATGGATCTGATTATAGGTTTGATTGCCATTGTTTTGGTGGCATATTACATCGTGAAAGGCTATTCAGCGACCGGCGTGTTGATGTTTGGTGGCTTGGTCTTGTTATTCATTTCAGTGCTGATGGGACATTCAATTTTACCAGAAGGCGTGAAAAGCACCGGTTCCACCTATTTTGATATTTTAGAATATGTGAAATATCTACTCGGTAATCGTGGCGGCGGTTTAGGCTTGATGATTATGGTGTTATGTGGTTTCTCCGTGTACATGACTCATCTTGGCGCGAACGATGTGGTGGTGAAATTGGTCTCAAAACCACTGAAAAATATCCGTTCACCTTATATTTTAATGGTGTTTGCTTACTTCCTTGCATGTTTGATGTCTTTTGCCGTGTCATCTGCAACAGGTTTAGGCGTGTTATTAATGGCGACATTATTCCCTGTGATGGTCAACGTGGGGATTTCACGTGGGGCAGCGGCAGCAATTTGTGCATCACCAATTTCTATTATCCTTTCCCCAACATCAGGCGACGTGGTGCTTTCTGCTGAAATTTCAAAAATTCCTTTAGGTGAGTTTGCCTTTGGCACCGCATTGCCGGTTTCGATTTTTGCGATTTTAGGGATTGCTGTAGCACACTTCTTCTGGCAGCGCTATTTAGATAAAAAAGAAGGTGTGCAAGTAGAACGCATTAATGCAGATGAAATTAAAACCACAGCACCAAACTACTACGCGATTTTGCCATTATTACCCATTATTGGCGTGCTGATTTTTGACGGTAAATGGGGCTTACCAAATTTACACATCGTTACTGTGATGGTGCTTTGCTTTATCATTACTGCAACGGTAGATTTCTTACGTAGCTTTAACGCAAAACAAACGTTTGATAATCTCGTGGTGGCATATCGCGGTATGGCAGATGCCTTTGCGGGCGTGGTAATGCTTTTAGTGG
>CAKAQT010000017.1:0-12142 GCA_916720325.1 Parahaemophilus parainfluenzae | reverse complement strand
GATACCATTTCGCACGATCTTGAAAGAAAAAATGCCCAATAAAAATCACACATAACGGCTCTAATCCAATCATAGTCGTTGCGCTCGCCGCGCTCGTATATTTTAAGCCAATAAATTGCAGCAAAAAGGTGGCTGTATAATTAAAAAAACCTAGCCACCAAAGCTGTTTTCGCATCGGTTTAGACACGCCTTTCCAACGACGAAAAAAGAGTGGCATCACAATAATTGCCGCCATGAATAAACGAACTTGGATCATCAAAATGGTGTCCATCATTGTAAAGGTGTATTTAGCGGCTACAAAGGCACTACTCCAAATAAACAATGCTAGGATTTGATAAACCATAAAGTGCGGTCCGTTTTTACTGTTTTTTTGTACCGAATTGGTTACCCAAGATGAAAGCTATCAAACCAAATACAAGTGCAGGCACAATCGCATTAAAACCAAATAGTTTGATACCAAATTGAGTCAGAAGCACATAACTGCTTAATCCCACCACCATTGAACTTATTGCCCCTGCTGCATTTGCTTTATCCCAATAAATGCCTAATACAATCACCCAAAGGAATGCGGCTTCTAATCCCCCGAAAGCAAATAGATTCAACCAAATAATCATATCTGGTGGATTCAGTGCCGCGAGAATTAGCAACGCCGATAAAATCAGTGTGATGACTGATGAAATACGGCTAATTCGTTTTTCATTCTTCGCTGCTTCAGGTTTGCTTGCAAGATATAAGTCTTTCACAAAAATTGAGGAGGATTGAATGAGTTGTGCATCAACTGTAGACATGATCGCAGACATCGGCGCCGCTAAGAAAATCCCTGCAACAATAGGTGGGAGCACTTCCAACATTAAGGTTGGAATGACTTTATCTGATACGGTCAAATCAGGCACAACGGCACGTCCTAAAGCACCCGCCAAATGCATCCCTAACATAATCACAGAAAGGACAATCGTCCCAATGAGCATACCTCGATGTAAGGCTTTACTGTCTTTGAAAGCCATGCAACGGACGGCTGTATGTGGTAAACCAACCACACCGAAACAGACTAGGATCCAAAACGATGCCATAAATTGAAAATCAAGCATCTCATTTGGGCCGTAAGGGCTTACTAAGCTCGGATCAATTTCAGTTAATTTATTGACCGCACTTTCCACGCCACCGAGATGGTAAATAACGCCCACTAATAGTACGATTGTGCCAAAAATCATTACGGTACCTTGAATCGTATCAGTTAATACGACTGCTCGGAAACCACCAATAAACGTATAAATGCCAACCGTTAAGGCAAAAATAAGTAAGGCGTGAGTATAAGGAATACCTATCGTGGTTTCGAGCAATCTCGCCCCACCAATAAATTGCACAACCATGGCAGCAAAGAAGGCAAGCAACAATGCTAGACTGGAAATCCAAACGAGATATTTATTTTTATAACGATAGAGAAATAGATCATTGATGGTAAGCGCATTGGTTTCGCGAGAAAGTAATGCAAACTTTTTGCCCAATGCACCTAAGGCTAACCACACAGCCGGCACTTGGATCATGGCGAGTAATACCCAACCTAGCCCATATTTATAAGCAGCCCCTGGTCCACCAACAAAAGAACTGGCACTGGCATAAGTGGAAGCCGTTGTCATCGCAAGCACAAAGCCCGTCATGGAGCGATTTCCTACATAATATTCCGTAAGGAAATCACCTTTACTACGTTTTACATAAGCAAATAATGCTGCACCAAAGATAAAGACTAAGTAGATGACCAAAGGGAGAATAATACCTAAATTCATTATTTATTCTCCTTTGACTCAACATCTAGCGGGATATCTAAAAAGACAATTTTGACAATCCAATACCCAATGACCACAAACAAAATGGGTAAATAAATACAAGATAATTCAAACCATAACGGAAAACCTATCGGCCCGGGTGAGTTTTTGGGTAAATAAGCACAAACACACCATCCAATCACATAAAGAATGGCTCCCCCTAATGCCCAGCTCGCCTCTTTGGCGGCTTGTTTATATCGTTGTGATAAATCCATTATTAGCTCCTGTTAGAATGTTTTACCCATTTCAAGAAAAATACGATTTTTGTCGTAGCTATAAAATGGGTGATTACTTGAAACTCGTTGATAAGACCACGTAATTTTAGGCGTGATTCCCCAGAAGTAAAGATCTCGATGCCATAATGTTACAGCCGATTGGTATTCATTATTTTTTTGACGAATATTAAATAAATCAGCACTTTTGTAAGTTCTACGCGCATACGCAAGAGAAACTCGAGTTGAAATACCCCAGCCCCACTCTTGCCCCCAACCTAAACGAAGATTCTTACGTTGATAAGCATTGTCCTTATCTCGAGTATTTTCACGATTATAATCAGCGCCTACGAACCAAAATTGACCACTCTTAGGAAAATAAGATAACGTATTTGACCAAAGATAGTTATTACCATTCAAGTGTTTACGAGTGGTATAACGCTGTTCACCATATTCAAGTGCGGTTGAAATTTGCCACTTTTCATTCAGCCAATAGGTTAAATCTAAACGAGCTCCGGAATTTTTCGAATACTGCTTCATTGACTCACTACCCGAGGAGCCACCTGCATACCATCGTCTTTCTGTAAATGGCATTAATGACATCTCGAAACGAGCGGTTTGATAACCGAATCCTGCGCCAACTCTACCATTAAATTCATTATATTTTTTATTATCCCAGTAATATTTTCCACTTCCCTCAATAGAAAATTTAGTGAAATAATTATGGGGTAATGACCATTTTTTCTCTACTTCTGCAAAATAAGAAAAACCTGTTGCACTTTCGCGCTCCCAGGCATTCCAATTCCCAATGCGAGTACCTGCTTTTGGTGCATTGTTAATATTACTTTCGTTTAAGAAACTCAGACCACCTTGAAACTTCCACTGATCTCGTCGGTTAAGTGCCGAAAGATATTGGTCAATCATGGCGATAGACTCGGGTGAAACTTGTTCAGCTCTCAGTTTTTGGAATTGATCTTTGGCCGCCTCATTATCATTGTTTAAAAAGAGTGCTTGTGCTAACTGATAACGTAACGGCAGGATGGTCGAATCTTGAGAAAATAGAGTACGATAACGAGTTACCGCTTCCGAAAAATGCCCCTCTTCGCGAGCATTAATCGCATTTGCCCACTCAAGTAAAAATGGATCTTGTTTAGGCAAATTTTGATACAACGGCAATAAGAGTTGAACGGCTTCACTGTTATTTTGCAACACTGCAGGAATCAATCCACGTACGATCAAATCAGGATGTTTTGCCAATTCTTCTTTCGTAATCGAAAGTGTATGTTTATCGTCACGTTTTTCTGAAATTTGTGGCTTTTGAGTAGATAAATCTGGTTTCGCAAGCTGAAGCTGATCATCAAACCGCTCATCCCGAGGTTGAGGAGACTTCTCTGCAGCAAAAGAGAATGAACTAAGCCACAATGAGGAGCTTAAAAATAAAACAAGTTTCGATTGTGAAGTCATTTTTTATTCCTATAAAGAAAAATAAAGCAAGCCAAAAGCTTGCTTCAAAATTTACAAAAATTTTCTAATTTTTTCTAGCACCAAAAACACCAAATTTATCATTTCCTTGATAAGTTCCAGCTACTTCGTCTGCATCTTTTCCATAGAAGCCTCCTTCAACCTGAACACCTTGGCTATTTGTTCCACTAAATTGATTGCCTTGAATTTTGGCAGATAAGGAAACATCATCAAAATGTACATTAGGAGAAAGAGCTCCCCCTGCAATATTATTTGATACAAGAACGTCCTTATAACCTGTTTTGGCTAAAGAAATTGTTCCATTTAATGTTTTATCTGCAAAATTAGCCGTTAGTTTTACGAATGATAAGTTAGAATCTAAGTAATCAGCCCGCTTCTCTACATGCATACCATTTCCAATATAATTTGCAGTACCTGATTGTGGCATTTCTGTTGTTGGATTGACACCAAATGCGACATAATAATCAGAACCTAAAGCAGGCTCCGTAAATTTCCCCCAACGAATATTTTTATAGTTTTTGCCACTAATAGAACGCAATTCAGGAGAATCTGCCTGTAGTACTTCTTTCTCATTAGTTCCAATGACTGGACGTTCGTAATACCCTGATGGAATAATTTCAATTTCATGACCTTCAACATTAACAAGATTAACGTTATTGTCATCATGTATTTGTCTTTCAATGACCGTCACTGTTTTATCTTCTTTATTAACCTCAAACCCCACTCGTTTAAGCGCGATTTGTTCAGCTGGTTTAGGTTGCTCAACTGGTTTAGGTTGCTCAACTGGTTTAGGTTGATCAACTGGTTTAGGTTGCTCAACTGGTTTAGGTTGATCAACTGGTTTAGGTTGCTCAACTGGTTTAGGTTGCTCAACTGGTTTAGGTTGCTCAACTGGTTGAGTATTGCTACTACCACAACCTGCTAATGTTACACTCGTCAGAATAATTAAGCTTAGTTTGGAGAAATTAAATTTCATTATTTTCCTCTGGTAAAAAGTAAATTTAAGTTATAAATAGATTTTAAATTTTTTCAAAAATTTATTAATTGTAGATTATATAAAAACTAAACACTTCTAACAAAAAAGCGGACTAACTTGCGTTGTCCGCTCAATTTTATCACGCATCCTTAGCTTTGTCTCTCACCTAAATATAGATACCCTCTATCACCTTTTAAAAATGAGATATTGCAAACGAAATGCGAATTTAACTTTATCAATAGTAGTTTAAAATAGACAAGCTATTTCTTAGCCGCAAAAGCCGCTCCCCAAGAGTTATCATTAGCATTAACCACACCACCTAATTCTTTTGCATTTTCACCGTAGAATTTTCCTTCAGCTGTACCTTGAGAATTCAAAAGATCAGACTTAGCCGTTCCAGCAAAACTATTTCCTGAAATATTTGCATCAACTTTCACAACATCAACATTACCAGCGCTAATCGTCCCTGTTAATTTTTTATTACCAAAATCAGCAGTAAAGGTTGAAGAACCTTTTACATAATCTTCATCCGGTAATTTATCAGTATCCGCTGCAATAATACTATCTCCAGCATAGGATGCTACACCAGATGAAGGCATTGAATTTGTAGGGTTTCCATTATAAAAGAGGATATCTTCTTGACCAGGTCCAGTACTGCCAATAGCGCCTATACGAACATCTGTATATTTGCCACAGCACACGGAAACAGTATTAGGGAATTTATAGCCATTAAATGTTACACCTGCACCATATTCTGTCCAACCACCAGAAAAAATAGTCCCCCCATTAGATGGAGGTGCAATACGAACAGTTTTTCCATCAATAGATAATATTTCTAAATTATAATCCATCAAATTTGCACGTTTAACATTAGCATTGTTATCTTCACCTGTAGCTACTAATGCTGCTCCAGTTCCATTAGAAGAAACTTGAACTGGATTATTGTTACTTGGTGTTGCTGAATTGATTTGGTTTTGCCCATTATCAGTAGCAGAATCACCACTGCCACCGCTACTTCCACAAGCAGCTAAAGTTAATGCAGCTAAAGCTGTTAAACTAAACTTTAAAATAGTATTTTTCATAATTTACCTCTTAGGTTGTTAACGAAACACAATTAATTAATAGGCATAAAATAAATTTATGTGATTTTTATCTTATCATAAATTTAATATTATTATATATAAACCTATATAAAAAAATAAGGTAAAGACAATATTTGTCTTTACCTTAATAATTTATAAATTAATCATACATCCCTAATTTCTTCTCTAAATAGTGGATATTTGCGCCACCTTTTTGGAAGTTTTCATCTTCAAGAATAAGTTCATGAAGTGGGATATTTGTTTTGATACCATCAATGATCGTCTCTGATAATGCATTTTGCATACGACGGATTGCTACATCACGAGTATCACCGTATGTAATTAATTTTGCGATCATAGAATCATAATGCGGAGGAACGGTATAGCCGCCATATACATGAGAATCCCAACGAACACCTAAGCCACCTGGTGAGTGCAAGTGTACCACTTTACCTGGAGATGGTAAGAATGTTTTTGGATCTTCTGCATTGATACGACATTCAATTGCATGACCTTTCACTTTAATATCTTCTTGTTTATAAGAAAGTGGTAAACCAGCCGCAATACGCAATTGTTCTTTCACCAAATCCACACCGGTAATCATTTCTGTTACTGGGTGTTCTACTTGAATACGAGTATTCATTTCGATGAAATAGAACTCACCATTTTCATATAAGAATTCAAATGTACCTGCACCGCGATAGCCAATTTCAACACAAGCCTTCGCACAGCGGGAACCAATATCACGACGAACTTCTTCGGTAATACCCGGTGCTGGTGCTTCTTCTACGACTTTTTGGTGACGACGTTGCATAGAACAATCACGCTCTGCAAGATAGATTGCGTTACCGTGTGTATCCGCTAAAACTTGAATTTCAATATGGCGTGGATTTTCTAAATATTTTTCCATGTAAACCATATCATTGTTAAACGCGGCTTTTGCCTCTGCTTTTGTCATCGCAATGGATTCTTCAAGTGCATCTTCGCTACGAACCACGCGCATACCACGACCGCCGCCGCCGCCTGATGCCTTGATAATAATTGGATAACCAATACGTTTTGCAATTTCTTTATTTTTCGCGATATCGCTGCCTACTGGGCCATCTGAACCCGGTACACAAGGCACGCCCGCTTTTTTCATTGCTTTAATCGCAGAAACTTTATCCCCCATCAAACGAATAACGTCCGCTGTTGGGCCAATAAAGATAAAACCAGAACGCTCAACTTGCTCTGCAAAATCCGCGTTTTCAGAAAGGAAACCATAACCAGGGTGAATCGCATCCGCACCGGTTACTTCTGCTGCAGCAATAATCGCAGGAATATTTAAATAACTTTTTACAGATGGCGCAGGTCCGATACAAACTGTTTCATCTGCAAGTAATACGTGTTTTAAATCACGGTCAGCGGTAGAGTGAACCGCCACGGTTTTAATGCCTAATTCTTTACAGGCACGCAAAATACGCAGTGCAATTTCACCACGGTTAGCAATCACAACTTTTTCTAACATAACAATTTCCACTTGGGTGAAAAAATGGCGAGAAAGCTCGCCATTTCAGATTGATAGGGATTATTCGATAACGATCAATGGTTGATCAAATTCAACCGCTTCGCCATCATTTACTAAGATTGCTTTAACCACACCAGCTTTATCAGCTTCGATACGGTTCATCATTTTCATTGCTTCAACGATACAAAGTGCATCGCCTACTTTGACTGTTTGTCCCACTTCCACGAAAGCTTTCGCTTCAGGACTTGGGCTACGATAGAATGTACCCACCATTGGTGAACGTACTTGGTGACCTGACACTTCAGCTGCAGGCGCTTCCGCAGGTGCAGCCGATGCAGGTGCTGGCGCAGCTGCCGGAGCCGCAACCGGTGCGACTGGCGCCGCTGCATATTGAATTGCAGCAGGTGCAACAGCTGGTGCCGCACGACTAATACGTACTGTACCTTCTTCTTCTTGCACTTCTAATTCAGTGATACCCGATTCTTCTACTAATTCAATCAGTTTTTTGATTTTACGAATGTCCATACGTTCTTCCTAAAAATAATAATGAATTGTTAACCGCACTTTCAGAATTGATTTCCAAAGTGCGGTCATTTTGAAACCTGTTTTTGTGTCGGCAAGATTACCGCAAAATCATGAACTTTGCGATAAATTTCTGCGAAAATCTGTAAATTTTGTGAAATTTTATGCTTTTTTATTTAAAAAATCTAACGCAAATTGAAGCGCAAACTCATAGCCTTTTGCACCTAAGCCACAAATCACGCCTTCAGCCACATCACTAAAGTAAGAATGATGACGGAATGGCTCACGTTTATGTACATTAGACAAATGAATTTCAACAAACGGAATTGACACCGCTAGCAACGCATCGCGCAATGCAACACTGGTATGCGTATAAGCTGCCGGGTTAATTAAAATAAAATCCACTTTCTGAAAACTTTGATGAATTTTATTAATTAACTTTTCTTCGCTATTTGCTTGGAAACACTCCAAATTCACACCATGCTGCTCAGCAAGTTTACCCACATTTTCTTCAATGGCAGATAATGAAAGTGAACCATAATGTTTTGGTTCCCTTGCGCCCAACATATTCAAGTTCGGGCCATTTAACAGCAAAATATTGAATTTTTTTGACATTTTCACATCCTTTAACTTGTGCGAATTATAGCGATTTTTTATGTAATGGTGGTCGTATCTCTATACGATTTTGGTAATAAATTCTGAATTTAGATCAATTAGCGGTAAATCTGAGCCCGGCCATGCGCGTAATACCTGATGTTGCATCAAATTCAATGTATCTAATCCAGGCATCACGTTAGGCGTATATTGCGCAGCGATACGAGCGAGTTGCGTCAATCCAAGGCTACTTTCAATACTCGAGCTGATCACCGCTTTTATGCCTAAACTATGCGCTTGTGCAATCAGCTTTTGACAATCTTGCAGCGAGCCAATCAATGTTGGTTTAATCACAATGGCGCTTAAGTGCGGTTCTTTTTCTACAAGAAAATCTGGCTCACGCACACTTTCATCCCAAGCAATATTAATGCCTGTTTGATCTGCAAACTGGCGGCTTTCTTCACGGGTTTTACAAGGTTCTTCCAAAAATTGAATACGAGATCT
This sequence comes from Parahaemophilus parainfluenzae, assembly GCA_916720325.1. Lineage (GTDB taxonomy): Bacteria > Pseudomonadota > Gammaproteobacteria > Enterobacterales > Pasteurellaceae > Haemophilus_D > Haemophilus_D parainfluenzae_W. The sequence continues at coordinate 3,440 of CAKAQT010000017.1, read as the reverse complement.
ATGTTGCGGTTTTACTTTCTCCGCAAATTTTAAAGCTTTTTCCAAGGTCCATTGACGATTCGCATCTAGACGTAATTGCAAATCAGGAATGGCTTCAAGAAACATATCCGTAATCAAACCATCACGATTCGCTTCATACATACCGACTTTGATTTTAGCCACTTTGTCACCTGGCATTTGATTCAGTTCTGCATATAATTCATCAGGATCACCATAGCACAAAGGGGCGGTGTGATAATTACCTTCCTCATTTAAATAACGTTTCATCTCATCCATCGCCGTGCTAATACCAAAAGCAACGGAAGGATAACAACCATCAAGGGGGACTCTTGGCGCTTCGCAGCTTGCATGACACCAATTCGTCAGCCATTCAATGGCTTGCTCTTGCGCTTGTTCGATAGTTTCTTCGCTAAACCCAGGTAAAGGTGCAATTTCCCCCCAACCATCACGGCTGCAAGCAACACGCACAATTAAGCCTTCACGGCGTTTTAAAAAACGTCCACGTAAAATCAATTGGCTGTCGACGGGAATAGAATAACGATAAAGATTAAATGATTTGGTTTCCATCTTATTCTCCTTGATGACAAAAGTACGGTTAAAAACACACTGATTTTTAACCACTTGCATCCTATTTAAAAGGCACTTGTTTCATAAATAATTTACGTTTTAATCTCATGAATTCATTTATGATTCTTTCAAATACTGAAAATTTCGTTTGATTTTCATAAACCAATTCTCTACCTTTTTGTAAACTACTTTCAAAAGGCTTATCTGGATGCAATACGAAATCTTGAACGCAAACTCCTGGTGAAAGTTGCACAACTTTGTAATCTTTTAGATTTAAAAAATTCTCAAAAACAAGAGAATCAATTGCGACCTCAAGCGGTTTATTTTTTACTTGTTCGAGAAGGTATTTAGCACCTTTTGCCGTTACCGTATAACCAGCACAACCTGATTGTTTAAATGTTATTGGATAAATATGTCGACTACACTTTGCCTTATGAGGATCTTTAAAGAACATTTTACCGTTCGCTTCAAGTTTTAGTACATCAATGTCATTAGGTAAATAATCCACTTCTAACAGCTCTTTTGCATTCTCACCTAAGTGAATATCATCTTCAAAAATATTGATATAGTCTAAGTTATTTTCTAACGCTAAATCCCATAGTGAGATATGACTTAACGCACAACCGATTTCCCCATCCCATAATTTAGCTTCAGAAGAGCGGTCTAAAATAATATTAAACTTCTTTGCAACATCCTCAATACGATCTGGTGTCACAGCATCAAAAAATGAAAAAGGGATATTTTGCTGACCAAATTCTTGTTCAATATGTTTGCGACGTTTTGTTTCGCTGATTAAACTAATCACATAATTATGTTGTTTGAAACAGTCCATAAAATAACTCTAAGGTATGAATATAGATCTGAATATATCATGACAAAAGTGCGGTTAAAAACACACAGATTTCTAACCGCACTTTCATGTTCAAATTAAGGATTACGTCTGAATTTGCTGAAGTCTGGTGCGCGTTTTTCGTTAAACGCGTTACGACCTTCTTGACCTTCTTCAGTCATATAGAACAACATGGTTGCATTACCTGCGAGCTCTTGTAAACCTGATTGACCATCACAGTCTGCATTTAATGCGGCTTTTAAGCAACGTAATGCAATTGGGCTGTTACGTAACATTTCACGGCACCAACGCACAGTTTCTTTTTCTAAATCTGCATAAGGCACAACAGTATTCACTAAGCCCATATCTAATGCTTCTTGCGCATTATATTGGCGGCATAAGAACCAAATTTCTCGGGCTTTTTTCTGACCGACTAAACGGGCCATATAGCTTGCGCCCCAACCACCATCAAATGAACCTACTTTAGGGCCAGTTTGACCGAAAATCGCATTGTCTGCCGCAATGGTTAAATCACATAACATATGAAGTACGTGACCACCACCGATCGCATAACCTGCGACCATTGCCACCACTGGTTTTGGACAAGTACGAATATCACGTTGGAAATCCAATACATTTAAGTGATGTACACCGCTTTCATCTTTGTAACCGCCGTAGTCGCCACGAATTTTTTGGTCACCACCAGAACAGAATGCTTTTTCGCCTTCACCGGTTAACACAATCACGCCAATTTTTTCATCGAAACGCGCGTTAGAAAAAGCATGGATCATTTCTTTGACTGTTTGCGGACGAAATGCATTACGCACTTCCGGACGGTTAATCGTGATTTTTGCAATACCATCAGTCGATTTGTGGAAACGGATATCAGTATAACCTTCGCTATGATCAACCCACTCAACTGGTGCATATAAAACATCATCTTTTGGATTTTGCATTGTTCTTTCCTTTATAAGTGTAAAAAGTGCGGTCATTATAGCGGAAGTTTTTTAGTTCGGGAAAGAAAATCACTTCTCAATTAGAGAATCACTTTACAATCAGATTGTTGTTGTTAAAATTTTGCCATTCTAGATGTTATAAGGAAATTTAAGTGAAAAAAATTATTTTTTTAAGCAGCATCATGTTATTGAATGCTTGTAGTTTATTTGGTTCATCACAATCAGCTATTCCTGCTGAATTCGCACAAGCTGATTATCTCCTTTCAGATGAGAATGCGAAAGCATGGGCTACAGCAAGTAAACAAGCTGAGCAATGTATCTATCCAAATTTAACTCGCATTCAGCAACAACATTTTGCCAAAGAAGATAGCTATATTCATTCCCAATATGTCTTTTTCTATCCGTTAGAAAAAATCATCGGTGAAGATTATGTAAAAATGATTCAAAAAGATGAAAAATCGATGAATTATGCGACCTATCAATTTAAGAAATTCCGCGCAGAAATTGGTGATGTCGATGCATTAGAGCCAAAAGCTTGCCAAATCTTACGTACTCAGGCAAAAGAAGACTTAGATGTGGTGAAAGGCCAGTATGTAAATGGCATGGTAGATGAAACGAAAAATGATGACGGCACATTGAAGAAAACGGGTGATGGTATTGCAACCAATCAAAACAAATTCTTCTTTGATATTATTAAATGGGGTTCTGCCCTTCTTCTCTAATTTTTATTATTTTATATAAATTTATATCACTCTCACGGCGTAAATATTTTTTACGCCGTTTTTATATCAAGAGAAAACGGTTGCGATCAAAAAAAGCTTAAATTTTCAGTAAAAAAGCAAAATAGCCATTTAAATTAAAGTCATTTTCAGCTAGTCTAACAATAATTAGTTTTTACAAGGAGAAAACATCATGACAACGCTTTTTGATATTGCACAAAACTGGTTAAACCAAGATCCTGATGCAGAAACTCATGCAGAATTAACCGCACTTTTAACGGCGGCGAAAAACGGTGATGAAAAAGCAAAATCTGAATTACAAGCGCGCTTTAGTGGTCGTTTACAATTTGGTACGGCGGGGCTTCGTGG
>CAKAQT010000016.1:0-12210 GCA_916720325.1 Parahaemophilus parainfluenzae | reverse complement strand
GTATCAATTTTGCTTAAATCATCCTGCTCATTCACTAAAACACAGTGCTTGATAGGATAAGCCAACTCGCCTACCAAAGATAAGGTGGTATGTTGAAGCAGATCATAAACTTCATTAATTGCACCTGACGTGGTGTTTTCTAAAGGCAGTACACCATAATCAGCTTCTCCACTTTCAACCTTTTCAAAAATTTGAGCAAAGGAATCACAACTGATTTCAGCAAACTGCTGATTATAACGAGCCGCATAATTACGCGCAGCCAAATTAGAGTAAGAACCACGCTTGCCTAAGAAAGCAATATGTAACGTTTCTTCTCGTTGCTCATTGAGTTTTTTCTGCAAATACACTTGTTGTGTTAACACAGAATCTTCAATGATCTTTTGGAAGACTGACGTAATATACTGTGGTTCAAGCTGATAATTTTGACTTTCAGCAAATTGCACAAGCTCTTGTAAGAGCTGTTGTTCACGCTCTAAATCACGCAACGCTTTTTGCGTCACTTCTTTGCTTCTTACTACATCATATGCCAGGCGGTGGCGCTCTGAAAGCAGCTTTAACAAGCTGCGATCAATTTGCGTAATTTGCTGACGAATTTCTGATAAATCTAATGCCATTTCATTCCTTATTTAAAGGTTACTTCATTATGAGGGATGTATTTTTCAGCATTAATAGGTGAATTTTTCTCAAAAAATTCTTTTAAAACATCCGCATCAATAAAACCTGTGTTAACGAAAGTTGGATTTTTTGTCATAACTGGATAACCATCTCCACCCGCCGCATTATAACTTGGTAAAGAAATACGGTAAGTTTTATTTAAATCTAATGGTTTACCTTGAATTTTCACATTTTCAACTTTCTTCTCCGCACGATTTACTGTCATGCTGATACCTGAATATTGTGCATAGGCACCAGAATCCACTTCTTTCAATGCGACTACATTTAAATAATCCAGTAATTCTTTACCGGTTAATTCAAAATAGCTCACAATATTACCAAATGGATGGATTTTTAAAATATCTTTATAAGTTACATCACCTTCTTGGATAGAATCACGAATACCACCTGAGTTCATGATACCAATATCTGCTTTCGCTTTTTGACGTTGTGCTTCTGCAATTAAGTGACCAAGGTTAGTTTGTTCAAAACGAATAATGGTACGATCACCTTCTAACTTACCTTTTAGTTTACCCACTTTTTGGCTTAATAACGCATCACCTTTATCTTGGTAAGTTTTTAAAAGTTTTTCCATTTCTGGATCTTGTGGAATCTCTTCGGCATAGTTCACATATTCTGTTTTACCATCTTCTTTTTTCACTTTTTTCTTCAAGTTCACTGGAATTAATTGATAATTCACTAATTTTAATTCACCATTTTTGAACTCAAAGTCAGCTCGACCAACATATTTGCCCCATTCAAAGGCCTGCATAATCCAAGTACCATTTTGGAAATCTGGTTTACATGGCTGAGTTGGTTGATAATCTTTAATCCATACGCCTTTATCATCCACACAAATCGGATCATGGCTGTGACCACCGATAATCATATCGAATGCGCCTTTATCTAAATTACGTGCAAGACTCACATCACCTGGTGCATTTGAACCATGTTTCGCATCATAATAATAGCCCATATGCGTTAAAGCGATTTTTACATCCGGCTTAACGTTTTCATTTAGCTCTTTTAATGTGGCTTTTGCTACCGTTGTTGGATCTTCAAACTTCACATTATGAAGGTATTCTGGGTTGCCTAATTTTGCAGTATCCTCTGTGGTTAAACCGACCACGGCAATTTTAAGATCTTGTTTATTTAAAATGGTATAAGGTTTAACTAAGGTTTTACCGGTTTTGGTATTAATCACGTTTGCTGATAAGAATGGGAAGTTCGCCCATTTTTCTTGCATATCAAGTACTTGTAGTGGATTATCAAACTCGTGGTTACCTAATACAGTTGCTTCATATCCCATCGCATTCATTGCTTTAATATCAGGTTCTGCTGTTTGCATATCTGACTCAGGTACACCAGTATTAAAATCACCTGCATTTAATAAAATGAGTGAGCCACCTTTTTGCTCGACTTCAGCTTTTACGCGATTAACAATTGTTTTGTGAGCAGGAAAGCCATATTCACCTTTTGCATTCGGCCAAAAATGTCCGTGCGTATCATTAGTGTGCAATATGGTAAATTGATAGGTTTTGTCCTGTTCATATGCCATTGCAGCAGAAGTTGCTAGCACAAGAGGAAGCACGGTAAATAATTTTTTCATATAAAAATACCTCTATTTTTGACCGCTCTTTACCTTCGCAGAAAACAAAAATAACAGAGCAAGATGGGAAATAAAAAAGCTATACTCCCGAAAGAAGTATAGCTTTTCAACAAAACATTGTTAGATGAGTACCTGCGCAGGTGCAACATAACCTTGTGGAACTTGTTTCTTATCTTCAAAGGTAACAAATTCCCACGCTTCCTGATCGGCAAGTACAGCACGGAGTAACTTATTATTTAAACCGTGACCAGATTTATAAGCTTTGAAATCACCGATGATATTATAGCCACACATATAAAGATCACCAATCGCATCAAGCATCTTGTGACGAACTAATTCATCTCTGAAGCGTAATCCATCTTCATTTAAGATTCGGTAATCATCTAATACGATAGCATTATCTAAGCTACCACCTAATGCAAGACCTTGAGATTGAAGATACTCAATATCTTTCATGAAACCAAAGGTTCTTGCACGGCTAATTTGATGTACGAATGCTTGTGCAGAGAAATCCATCACATAATTACGTACATTTTTACTAATCGCTGGATGATCAAAGTCGATTGTGAAATCTAAACGGAAACCATTGTAAGGTTTAAATTCTGCCCATTTATCACCGTCTTCTACTCGTACCTTTTTCTTAATACGAATAAATTTCTTCGGTGCATTTTGTTCTTCAATACCTGCGTCTAAAAGCAAGTAAATGAATGGGCTTGCACTACCGTCCATGATTGGAATTTCAGGTGCATCAACTTCGATAATGATGTTATCAATACCTAAACCAGCCAACGCTGCATTTAGGTGTTCTACAGTTGAAACACGCACACCTTGCTCATTCACAAGTGCAGTACAAAGCATTGTATCACGCACTGAATCTGCATTCGCAGGGAAAGTCACCGGCGGATTGAGATCAGTACGGCAGTAAATCACACCTGTATTTGGCATAGCCGGACGCAACGTTAACGTTACTTTTTTACCGCTATGTAAGCCTACACCAGTGACTTTAATGCTTTGTTTTAATGTTCTTTGTTTAATCATCTCTTTTACCTTATTGCTTCACAACAAGATTACTTCTACTCTTATTTCTCATCACGACCAAATGATGCCGGATTAAAGAAATTAGGATTATTTCTTAACTGTTCTAAACGGCTTGGATCAAGCGGTTTATTTAAGTTACCGTATTGCGGATTTTGTTCCTGTGCTGGTTCTGGCTGTGGATTATGTCTTAATGCATCTAAACCATGTAAACCAACTGGCGGTTGTGGTTGAATCGTTTCTTGTGCTACAGGTTGTTGAACTGGCGCTTGTTGTACTGCTGCTTGAGGACGAGCAATCACTACCGGCTCAGCCGCAACAACATCACCTAAACCTGTTGCAACGATCGTGACACGAATTTCATTGCTCATTTCAGGAACTAAACTGGTACCCACAACGATAGTTGCGTCTTCTGATGCAAAACTACCTACAGTGTCACCCACCACGTTAAATTCGTCAAAGCCGAGATCCATACCTGAGGTAATATTAACAAGAATACCCTTAGCATTAGAAAGATCGACTTTCTCTAATAAATCATTTTTAATCGCAAGACGCGCTGCTTCTTCTGCACGACCTGCACCTGGTTCACTTTGAGCTGAACCGAAACCAATCATTGCTTGGCCCATTTCCGACATAACGGTTCTTACGTCTGCAAAGTCCACGTTGATTAAACCAGGAGAGGTAATCATATCAGAGATGCCCATAACAGAGTTACGTAATACGTCATTTGCAGCAGCAAAAGCATCAATTAACGTTGCATTTTTCGGGAGAACTTTTTGGATTTGTTGGTTAGGAATAATAATCATTGAATCCACGTATTGTGAAAGATCTTTAATCCCTAATTCAGCAAATTGCATACGTTTTTTGCCTTCAAAGCTAAATGGCTTAGTAACAACAGCAACAGTTAGAATACCTAATTCTTTCGCAACTTTAGCGACGATTGGTGCGGCACCAGTACCTGTACCACCGCCCATACCAGCAGCGATAAAGACCATGTCTGCACCTTCAAGCATTTTACGGATTTCTTCTTGGTCATCTTCAGCCGCTTTACGACCTACATTTGGGTTTGCCCCCGCTCCAAGACCTTTCGTTGTTGCCCCACCGATTTGTACAGTTTGTTGAACTTGGCTTTTGCGTAATGCTTGCGCATCGGTATTCACCGCATAGAATACGATTTTACCGTGTTCTTCGCTATCAATTGCACTTTCGCCCAAGAAATTACCATTGAATTCTTGTTGCACCATGTTAGCAACCATGTGGTTAACTGCGTTACCGCCGCCTCCACCGACACCGACAACCTTAATCAGTGCACCTGTTTGCTCTTCAAAATCACCATACTCTGGGTATAACATTTGCTGTTCTCCGTTACTGCTAATACTCTGCTAGCACATTAATAAAAGTTAAATTTTTTCTATTGTAAATGAAAAAGCCAAAATGATCAAAATTCTGATTTCACTTTGTTGAAAATATTTTTAAGGCCTTTCCAGAATTTTTTGCCTAATGCTTCATCACCATAGTTACTATCCACTGGATCATTATCACTATTTTGATGATGGTATTGTAATAATCCCACTACGGTTGAATATTGTGGGCGATTCACATAATCTGTTAACCCTGTAATATTCAATGGACTACCAATACGTACCTGGCAACCAAATACACTTGATGCACAATCTTTTAAGTCTTCAATCTGTGCACCACCACCAGTGATAACAACACCCGCAATTAATTCAAATTTAATATGTTTGGTTTCTAAATCTGCTTTAAGCTTATCTAATTCGTCCTTAACAACGCCTAATAGTTCAATATATCTTGCTGAAGTGATTAAAGATAAATCACTTTTTGTTAAAGCACGTGGTGCTCGACCACCAATACTTGCCACTTCAATTTTCTTATCACCATGTAAACGTGCCGGATATAATGCACTCGCATAATTCACTTTAATGCGCTCTGCCTCTGCACGAGAAACGGTACATGCATGAGCAATATCGTTCGTTACAATATTTCCTGCATAAGGAATAACCTTGCTGAAACGCAATGAGCCATTGGTGTAAACCATCATATTCATGGTGCCTGCACCGAAATCAACTAAGCAAACACCAAGATCTTTTTCATCTTCAGTTAAAACAGAATGTGTTGCTGCAAAGCCGGAGAACACAACTTTATCAACTTGTAATCCACAACGCTCAACTGCTTTTTTCAAGTTATTTTGCCAGTCTTGGTGACACGCAATTAAGTGTACGTTTGCTTTTAAACGAACACCTTGTAAACCTAGTGGATTTTTAATATTAACTTGTTTATCTACGGCATATTCTTGTGGAATGATGTGTAATAAAGAAAGACCCTCAGGTAATTTCACTGAGCTCGCTGTATGCAAAGCATCATCAATTTCATCTTGAGTTACTTCATTTTCAGAAATAGCAACAAAGCCGCTCTCATTCAGGCTTTGAATATGTTCACCTGTAATCGCAAGAGTCACGCTCATAATTTGACAATCGGCCATTGATTCAGCTGCTTCAATGGCACGTTGGATAGAATTAACAACGGCATCTAAATCAGTAATACTGCCACGATCAATCCCTTTTGATGGACAACTGCCCACGCCAAGTACATTTACTACACCATCAGGAAGGACTTCCCCAACGACAGCAACAACTTTTGATGTACCAACTTCAAGACCTACAATTACTTTCGGTTCCAACTCTTTTGCCATTTTCTTATTACACCCAATAAATTATTTTTATTTCTCTGTCAATCCAACCGCCGCTGATGCAGATGCATAGCGCAAATCTACATAATCAATTCGTTTACCTTCAGGCACTTCAATTTGTGGATAAATCGTTACAAATCGATCTAATTTTGGTTTCCAATCTCCGCGCCCAAGTTTTAATACTATATCATTATCTAACGTAACTTGCCACGCACCACGATCATCAATTGTCACACCTTTAACTAGCAAATTTTTCGCTTTAAAATCAGCAAAAATTTGATTCCAAGCTTCTAATACTTTTAAGCTTTGATAATCCGGACCACCTAAATAAGGTAAAGCTTTTTCTTTTAACTTATCCATCGGTAATTGGAAAACCGTTCCATCTTTTGTAACGAACTCTGTTTTATTCCAAATGGCGACTGGCTGATATTCTGATAGCCAGATACTTAAACGATTTGGCCAAATTTTACGAACCACCGCACCTTTTACCCAAGGAATCGTTTCAAGCTGCTCTTGAATTTGCTTAACGTCCTGTCCCCAGAAGCCCTTAAGTGAACCCATTTTGAGTAATACATCTTGCACATCCGGATAAGTGGTAAATTCATTTTGGCCCACTAAGGCATAGGCAGTGATTTTTCTATCACCGTCTAAGCTTTCGAGCCAATTTTGCCAGTTTGAATAAATGAAATACCCTAACCCCGCACAAAGTAACACCAAAGCAAGTTTAATCTGCAACATAAAACGGAATTTACCTTCTCCATTAGATGAGCGACCAAATTGCGTTGGCGGTGTATTTTTGCGCTTAATTACATTCATTACGCACTCAACTCCAAAATTTTCACGACGAGTTGTTCAAATGAAATACCGACTGTTGACGCTGATTTAGGGAACAAACTGTGACTTGTCATGCCAGGATTTGTGTTTACTTCGACTAAACGGAAATTACCTTGTGCATCAGTCATCACATCAATGCGGCTCCAGCCACGACACCCTACAACGTCATAAGCACGTTTAACTAATTTCGCTAATTCTTGCTCACGCTCAGCTGAAAGACCGGCAGGGCAAAAATATTGAGTGTTATCTGAAATATATTTCGCATCGTAATCATAAAACTCACCTTCTGGCACAATGCGAACAGCCGGCAATACTTCGCCACCTAAAACAGGCACAGTTAGTTCATCACCCGCTAACCATTCTTCAATCAAAATGGTGTTATCAAATTTAAGTGCATAATCGACCGCACTTTTTAATTCTTCGACTGCTTTTACTTTCGTTAAACCGACACTTGACCCCTCAAGAGATGGCTTAACCATCAAAGGTAAACCTAATTTTTCGACCACTGCTTGTGGGTTTAGTTCGTGAGCGTTTTCTTTGGTCACGATCTCCATGTCAGCAACAGGTAAACCAAAAGCTTTCCACAACATTTTGGTTCGCATTTTATCCATAGTTAATGCTGAAGCCATTACACCACAACCAGTGTAAGGCAAACCAATTTGTTCTAATAAACCTTGCATGGTGCCATCTTCACCACCGCGACCATGTAAAATGTTAAAGACGCGATCAAAACCATCTGCTTTTAAATTCGCGACATTATATTCTTTAGGATCGATACCGTGCGCATTATAGCCTTGACTCACTAATGCATTTAACACAGCTGCACCAGAATTAAGAGAGACTTCACGTTCAGCTGATGTGCCGCCTAACAACACGGCAATTTTTTCTTGTTTTAAATTCATTGTTTTATCCTGTTTTCTTTTTATTTTTCATTAAAAGTGCGGTTATTTTTCGATGTATTTATGCTTTCCAACGTTCTGCTAAACCACGAGAAATTTTGCTTACACTTCCCGCACCTTGGGCAAGAATTAAATCACCATCTTGAATAATTTGATCTAATACATCACCAAGTTGTTCCGTATCAGAAACTAAAATTGGATCGACTTTTCCTAGATTACGAATAGAACGACAAAGTGCTTTACTATCCGCACCGACAATTGGCGCTTCACCTGCTGCGTAAACGTCTAACATAATCAATGCATCCACTTGGGATAATACCTGCACGAAATCATCAAATAAATCACGAGTACGTGAATAACGGTGAGGTTGGAAAATCATCACAATACGTTTATCTCCCCAGCCTTCACGTGCTGCTTTGATTGTCACGCCAACTTCTGTTGGGTGATGACCATAATCATCCACTAAGCGTACTTTACCATTTGGACGAATAAACTCGCCTAATTGGTCGAAACGTCTGCCTGCGCCTTGGAAATCTGCAAGCGCTTCTAAAATCGCTTCATTGCCAATGCCTTCTTCTTTTGCGACTGCAAGTGCCGCGGTTGCATTTAACGCATTGTGTTTACCTGGCACATTCAATAATACATTGATGCGTTCACCACTTGGACAAACTACGGTGTAATGACCTTGGAACCCGGTTTGTTCATAATCTTCGATACGATAGTCAGCATGTTCACTGAAACCATAGGTTAATACTTGACGTCCAACTTGAGGAACAAGTTCCATTAACACAGCATCGTCAGCACATATCACTGCTAAGCCATAGAACGGTAAGTTATGTAAGAATTTTACATAGGTGGCTTTCATTTTCTCAAAGTCACCTTCATAGGTATCCATATGATCCGGTTCAATATTGGTCACCACAGAAACCATTGGCTGTAAGTGTAAGAAAGAGGCATCACTTTCATCTGCTTCAGCGATTAAATAACGGCTTGCACCTAAATGCGCATTTTTACCGGCTGATTTAACTAAACCACCATTAACGAAAGTTGGATCCAGTTTCGCTTGAGTATAAATCATCGAAATCATAGCTGTAGTAGTGGTTTTACCATGGGTACCTGCTACCGCAATACCATGACGGAAACGCATGATTTCAGCCAACATTTGTGCGCGCTGAATCACTGGAATACGATTTTGTTTTGCGGCGATTAATTCTGGGTTATCTTCATGGATCGCACTTGATACAACTACTACGCTTGCCCCTTGCACATTTTCAGCTTGGTGACCAATGAAAATTTTTGCGCCAGCTTGAGCAAGACGTTGAGTCACAACACCATCGGCAATATCGGAACCGGAGATATCATAACCTTCATTTAATAAAATTTCGGCAATTCCACTCATACCGGCACCACCGATACCAATGAAATGAATTTGTTGAACCCGACGCATCTCAGGGATAATCTTTCTAATTTCGTCCGAAATATGTTTCATATTATTTCACCTTTATTTTTAACCGCACTTTTAGGTTGCGAGTGTATTACTGCCCTCTCAACCTCTCTGTTCTTATATTGCGTTCTCTACAATGACATCAGCTACACGTTTAGCCGCCAATGGCGCCGACATTTCTTTTGCCTTAATTGCCATCGATAGCAAGGTTTCACGATCTGTTTTTTCTAAGAAATCGACTAACACATCCGCATTTAATTCATTTTGCTGAACGATTTTTGCTGCACCGACATCAGCAAGATATTTCGCGTTTAAATACTGTTGTTGATCTTTATGCTGGAATGGTACGAAAATTGCTGGAGTCCCCACTGCAGCTAATTCACATACTGTTAAGGCACCAGAACGACAAATCACCACATCCGCCCAGGCGTAGGCTTCTGCCATATCATCAATAAATTCTGTAATTTTGACCGAACCGGCGTGTTCACCATAAAGTGCGGTCACACTTTCAACAGAACCTTTACCCACTTGATGACGTACTTCTAATTTATCTGCCAAACGCGCAACCACTTGTGGAATCGTTTGATTGAGTACGCGAGCACCTTGGCTCCCCCCCACGACAAGCACTCTCAGCTTTCCACTTCTTTCTGAAAAACGCACTTGTGGTGATGGCATTTCAAATAAATCTTGGCGAACCGGGTTTCCTACCACTTCGGCATCTTTGAATGCCGTTGGGAAAGCTTGTAATACACGTGTCGCAATTTTTGCTAACCATTCATTGGTTAAGCCCGCTACGGCATTCTGTTCATGTAAAATAACCGGCACGCCATAAAGTTTTGCAGCGATGCCACCTGGGCCAGATACATAACCGCCCATACCTAATACCGCATTAGGTTGATATTCTTTGATAATTTTACGAGCTTGCAATACCGCTCTTAAAATAGCAAAAGGGGCACCAAGTAATGCTTTAATGCCTTTACCACGTAACCCTGAAATTTGAATAAAACGAATTGGAATACCATGTTTTGGTACAAGCTGTGCTTCCATTCGATCTTTTGTGCCTAACCAGCAAATTTCCCAACCTTCTTTTTGTAAGGTTTGAGCAACCGCGATGGCGGGGAAAACATGTCCACCAGTACCACCCGCCATAACTAATAATTTTTTACTCATCAATATTCCTAATCATCTCTCAAACGCGCTTGACCACCTCGTTGTAATCTATTTTCATGGTCAATACGCAATAAAATCCCTACGGTCGCCGACATAATAATGATACTTGAACCACCGTAACTCACTAATGGGAAAGTTAAACCTTTTGTTGGTAACATCCCTAAGGCCATGCCAAGATTGACGAAACCTTGGAAGAAAATCCAGAAACTAATACCTAAAGCAAAAAAGCCACGGAAACGTTGTTCTAACATCAGTGATTCACGTCCGATTTTCATCGCACGGAAAATCAATAAACCTAAAAGAATGACAACCACCAAAATACCAATAAAACCGAACTCTTCACCAATAATCGCCATGATAAAGTCAGTATGCGCTTCAGGAAGATAATCAAGTTTTTGAATCGAGTTACCGAGTCCTTCTCCACTAATTTCACCACGGCCAAAGGCCATTAAAGAGTTAGTCAGCTGGAACCCTGTTCCGTAAGGATCTTTAAACGGCTCTAAGAAACCGGTAAAACGTTTTAAACGATAAGAGGCAGAGAGAACCAGCCATACAAAGAGAAGTATGCCTGTACCAATTAGCAAAATAAATTGCCAAAAATTCGCACCGACAATAAAAAGCATGCCAAAGGTAATAACGAAAAGTACAACGGTACTCCCTAAGTCAGGCTGAGCTAGTAAGAATATCCCTAATACGCCCATCACAATGAAAGGCTTAGCTGCACTGAATTTTTTACCACGTACTTCATCATAACGACGCGTAAAATAGCTCGCCAGGAAACAAGTTAAAGCTAACTTCGCAAATTCCGCAGGCTGGAAATTTAAAATTCCTAAAGAAATCCAACGTTTAGCACCATTAACAGAAGTCCCGATACCAAGAACCAGTATTAATAAAACAATAGCTAACAAGAAGACTTTTGCGTGCCACTTTTCCCATTGAGAAGAAGAAATCTGGAGAGTTAAATAACAAGTTGCTAAAGAAAGTAAGACATACACGGCATCACGTTTAGCAAAATAGAATGTATCATTAAATACGCGTGCACTGTAAGGCATAGAAGCAGAAGTTACCGCTACTAAACCAATCAGCAATAGCACGACAAAAAGCCAAAACAATGCGCGATCGTAAAGTAATCCTTGCGGTGTCACTCTCGCCCATTGTTCATAATTTTGTTTAATTTTATTGATAAATTCCATTACTACCCTAATTCTTTAAGCTAATTTTGCTAAACGAGTAAACTCTTCGCCACGTTTTTCAAAAGAGGCAAATTGATCCAAACTTGCACAAGCAGGAGATAATAACACCATATCACCTGATTTTAAACGTGCTCGTAAAAATGAAATGGCTTGTTCCATGGTTTCAAACAAATGGCTTTGACTTGAAAGTGCTGCAAGTTGTTTACCATCACGACCAAAGCAATACGTTGAAATATGAGATTGATTGATCAAATCCTTTAATTCAGAAAAATCTGCGCCTTTACCATCACCACCTAATAAAAGATGTAATGTTCCTTCAACATATAAACCAGCCAATGCCGCAACGGTACTGCCGACATTAGTCGCTTTAGAATCATTGATCCAACGAACACCATTCGCTTGATGGGCCAATTGGAAACGATGATCTAGGCCTTTAAATTGACGAAGTGCGGTTCGAATTGCCTCTAAATTTATGCCTACTGCTTGCGCTAATGCTGTTGCGGCTAAAATATTCATGTAATTATGACGACCAACTAAAGTGGCTTCATTACAAGGTAAAATCACTTCTTCTTTCGCCATTAAGTACTGTTTACCATTTTCGGTTTTTAACCAGTAATCCGCTTGATTTTCAGCAAAAGACACCACCTTCTTAGCTTGATTTT
>CAKAQT010000015.1:0-12383 GCA_916720325.1 Parahaemophilus parainfluenzae | reverse complement strand
TGCGCGAAGCTGATATTGATACCAAAAAATTCCGTGAACTTGCAACTGAAGTGGGTAGCTTACTTACCTATGAAGCCACTGCCGATCTTGAAACAGAAAAAGTGATTATTGAAGGTTGGAATGGTCCTGTTGAAATTGAACGTATCAAAGGCAAAAAAGTCACTGTTGTGCCAATTTTACGTGCGGGTCTTGGTATGATGGACGGTGTATTAGAGCACGTTCCAAGCGCTCGTATCAGTGTAGTCGGGATTTATCGTAATGAAGAAACCCTTGAACCTGTTCCTTATTTCCAAAAACTTGCGAGTGATTTAGAAGAACGTTTAGCTATCGTTGTGGATCCAATGCTCGCAACCGGTGGTTCAATGATCTCCACAATTGATTTATTAAAAGCAAAAGGTTGCCAACACATCAAAGTATTAGTATTAGTCGCGGCACCTGAAGGAATCAAAGCATTAGAAAAAGCGCATCCAGATATCGAACTTTATTGCGCATCTATTGATGATCACTTAAATGAACAAGGCTACATCATTCCAGGCTTGGGTGATGCAGGCGATAAGATTTTTGGGACGAAATAATTCCCTTTTAATAAGACGGCATTTATGGCCGTCTTTTTTCCGTGCGTGAAAACACAAAAGCTAAAAAAGCATTAAAACCGACCGCACTTTCAGTTAATTCAAACCGAGAGTTGAAACTAAATGAGTAATCAAACTACAACCGCACCTGTTGAGGTGCAAAGCATGGGCAAACAAGCGTTTGTCGGTTTACAGATGTTATTTGTGGCCTTCGGCGCCTTAGTATTAGTTCCCTTAATCACCGGATTAAATTCTAATACAGCCCTTCTTACCGCAGGTATCGGTACACTACTTTTCCAACTTTGTACCGGTAAACAGGTTCCTATTTTCTTAGCCTCCTCTTTTGCCTTTATTGCGCCTATTCAATATGGCGTACAAACTTGGGGCATTCCAACCACAATGGGTGGACTTGCTTGTGCAGGCTTCGTCTATTTCGCACTATCAACCTTAGTAAAATTGCGCGGTAGTGCTGCACTCGAGCGAATCTTCCCGCCTGTTGTTGTGGGTCCCGTAATTATCATCATTGGTATGGGACTTGCACCAGTTGCTGTTGATATGGCATTAGGTAAAAACAGTGCATATAGCTATGAGCATTCGGTATTGGTTTCGATGATTACCTTGGTCACTACCCTTTCTGTTGCAGTATTTGCTAAAGGTATGATGAAACTGATTCCAATTATGTTTGGTATCGTTGCTGGCTATGTGGTTTGTTTATTCTTAGGATTAATTAACTTCCAACCTGTTTTAGACGCAAAATGGTTTGAATTACCTGAGTTAACCAAACCAGAATTTAATTTAGAAGCGATTCTTTATATGCTACCAATTGCTATCGCACCAGCCGTTGAACACGTGGGTGGTATTATGGCAATCAGTTCTGTAACAGGTAAAGATTTCCTTAAAAAACCAGGCTTACACCGTACTCTATTAGGGGATGGTGTAGCAACGGCTGCAGCGTCATTAGTAGGTGGTCCACCAAATACCACTTATGCCGAAGTAACGGGTGCAGTCATGCTAACTCGTAACTTCAATCCAAATATTATGACTTGGGCTGCGGTATGGGCAATTGCGATTTCCTTCTGTGGTAAAGTAGGCGCATTCCTTTCTACTATTCCAACCATCGTAATGGGGGGCATTATGATGTTGGTATTCGGCTCGATTGCCGTTGTTGGGATGAGTACCTTAATTAAAGGCAAAGTAGATGTAACTGAACCTCGCAACCTTTGTATCATTTCGGTAGTTATGACCTTCGGTATCGGTAATATGTTTGTCAACGTAGGCGATGTTGTTTCCCTAAAAGGAATTAGCCTTTGTGCCATCGTTGCCATTGTGCTGAACTTGATTTTGCCAAAAGCGAAAAATGAAGTAGAATAAAACTTCCCAAACAAAAGGGTTAAATGAAAATTTAGCCCTTTCTTTTTTATTTTAAATCAACTCGTTAATCCGTGAATCAGCAACTTTCTTTACCTATTCATCAAATTGATGATGAAACGCTTGAGAATTTTTATAGCGATAATAATGCATTATTGCTTAATTCTTTACATCAAAATATGACTGATTTACAACAACAATTCTTCTACCTTTGGGGCAGCCAAAGCGTTGGGAAAACCCATCTGTTACGCGCACTCTGTAATGAATATATTCAGCAACAACGGAGCGCCATTTATGTCCCGTTGAGCAAATCACAATATTTTTCCACGGCGGTTTTTGAGAATTTAGAACAGCAAGAACTGGTTTGCTTAGACGATTTGCAAACAATTATTGGAAATTCAGAATGGGAAATTGCCTTATTTGATCTTTTTAATCGCATTAAGGCTAATGGTAAAACCTTATTAGTTGTCAGTGCAGATCAATCTCCAACTGCTCTACCCGTTAAATTACCGGATCTTGCTTCTCGCTTAAAATGGGGAGAAAGTTATCAATTGATTCCACTCAGCGATGAACAGAAATTTGCAGTATTGAAGCAGAATGCCCATCAACGGGGCATCATACTTTCAGATGATACTGCCAATTTTATATTCACGCGTTTAGATCGTGATATGGCAACACTAAAAGAAGCATTAGTGAAACTCGATGAAGCCTCACTACAAGCCAAACGAAATCTGACGATTCCTTTTGTGAAATCGATTTTAGGCTTATAAACAAGCAAAAAAATAACCGCACTTTTTCAAGCGCGGTTATTTTTTCTTTATTTAATTACCAGCAATGGTGACAATAGCCAAATGCCGGCATAATGGCCACTGGATAACGAGAATAGCCTGTCATTTTTGGACGATGATCGCTTGCATTCACTTCATTTGGAACGCTATCTCTTTGTGCGACTCTCGCTTTTTCTCGAGCAGTAACAGTATTACCACTTGTTACCCGAGCATTATAATCTTGTACAGTATTCATATCATACGCAGCTGCGCCATTACCAATACTTGAAGCTTCCTGAGGTGCGGTACACGCAGTTAAAACAGCTAACGCTGCAATAGAGATTAATTTTTTCATAAATTTTACCTTTTGTTACAAACCACTTTATTAAGTGTTTCTCTGCCTTCTTTGATCCGTTCGTTCGCTTTTCTTCTAACATTAGGATCTTCGTTATTTTCAATGTATTTCGCTACATTGGCATTCTTTATTGCATAAACAGGCACATACTGCGAAGTTTTCGTTTCGCTCTGTTTATAAATTGTTGCCCCTAACACGCTTCCATAATATTCACTGGCATCATTTGGCTTAATGTAATAATTACTAGAATTTGTTACATCTACACCATCTGTACTTTTAAAACCGCTACAGATTCCCGCTGGTGAAAGAAACGTTGTTTTGGATGCCGCAACTTCGTTAAATTTATATACTTCAAATTCAACACTATTAGCAAGCTCTTCCATATCTTTTTCAGATTTAGGATCTAAACTTCTTTGCCCTTTTCCATCAATATATTTCACTGTTTCAGAAATATTACTTTCAGAAACATTAACTGAAAGATTATTTTCAGGCGTTTTTACCTTTGTTGCATATACAACACTACTACCTTCGGCTGAAACAACTGACGATGCTAAAATACAAAAAGAGTAAATCCCAATTTTTTTCTCAATATGACTCATAATAATTTGATTTTCTACGTTAATAATTATTTTCGTATAACTCAATAGGTAAATAATCTGGGTCTCTAAAGAAAGTGTACTTCATTCCCGTTAATTCATCAACCCTAATTGGTTCACTATCAATGCTATTTTCAAAAAGATAAGCGACATACTCATCAATATTTTCTACTTTGAATGCCAAATGCCGTAAACCACAGGCTTCAGGGCTAGTTACTCTTTGAGGCGGATTTGGGAAAGAAAATAGCTCTATTTGACTCCCATCAGGAAAACTTAAATCTAATTTATAACTATCTCGCTCTTCACGATAAGTTTCATTTAACTGTTTCGCCCCTAAAATCTCCATATAAAAATGCTTCGAACGTGCATAGTTCGAAGCAATAATTGCAATATGGTGAAAACCTAATAATTGAGGTTTCATTATTTCTCCGGTGTGACACTTTTTGCTTTTTCTTCTTCCTGTAAAGCAAGAGCATCACGTGCCGCACGAATACTCTTTTCAAGCATTGGCACGCGAGGATCATCTGGTTCCAATAAACGTAGCATCATTGCCCAGGTAACGGCTGCCATTTTATAATCCTCACCTTCAAAATAACTGAAAGCAAGTAAACTTAATGCTTCAGGATTAGAATGATCTTGACGAATAATCTCACGTAAAAGCTGATTACCTTTCAGTTTATCCGTTTGATCTTCAGAAGACATTAACATACGCGCATAAGAAAGCTTATAATCTAAATTATCCGGCTCAAGCTTATTCGCTTGTTGGTAACTATCAAAGGCTAATTTTCCATTACCTAAATTCATCCCTACCTGACCTAACAACCACCATTTTTTAGCATCCTTTGGTGTTTTTTGTAAATCCAAACGAAGTGCGGTCGAAAATTGCTGCATTTCTGCATCTGTCATTGGGTTTGTGTCTTCTTCTTTGATCCGTTCAAAGAAATAAGGTAATTTTGCCAATGTCTTTTCCATCATATCTTCGGCTTTCCAAGATCCCAAAGGGAAATAAGCCCCGCTGGCAATAATGGCCAAACCTAATAAGCCAGACACAAACCACAACTTACCGTAATTTGGGGCATTTTTATCAATAGCTTGAGTTTCTTGTTGAGGAATATCTTCCAACAATGTTTTTTGTAGCTCTTGCTTGAGTTGTTCAACATTTTCAACTAAACCCTGTTGATTATCTTGCTCAATCTCTTTTAAGCGAGAAAAATACAATGCTTTATTTAACTCATCACGCTTTTTATCTTCTTTCGCTTTAACTGAACGCAACAAAGGATAAAAACAAATCAATGCTACGACTAAAGTGAGCGCAATAATACTTAATGCAAAATTCATTATTTATCCTTTTCTTTGAGTAAAGCCGATAAACGCGCATTCTCTTCGTCATCTAAAATCGCATCAGAATTGACCGCACTTGGGCTTTTTGATTTACGTTTAAATACAAATAAAATGCCAATCAACACTAACAAAATTGGGGCAATCCATAATACGATTGTTGACGTCGTCATTGGTGGATCATAAGTCACAAAATTGCCATAACGTTGAATCATATAATCGACAACTTCACTTCGTTTTTTACCTTCTTGTAACAACTCAAACACTTTGCCACGCATATCTACTGCAATGGTTGCATTCGAATCAGCAATATTGTTATTTTGACATTGAGGGCAACGAAGTTCTTGCGTTAATTGATGATAATCCTTTTCTTGCTCCGGTGAGGCAAAATTCAATGCATCAATAGAGGCAGCCGCTGAGATACTCACAAAAAGTGCGGTTAAAAAAAGCCATGATTTTTTCATTATGGTTTCTCCGCGAGTTTGTCATAAATCGGTTTTAAGGTCTCATTCCAAACGCGTTCATTCACATCACCCGCTAAGCGATAATGAATCAGGCCTTTACCATCAACGATAAATGTTTCCGGAGCGCCGTAAACCCCCAAATCTAATGCAAAAGAACCTTTTTCATCTTTAAGCACAAGACTATAAGGATTGCCTAAATCTTTTAGCCATTTTACAGCTTTTGGTGATTCATCTTTATAGTCGATACCAATGATTGTTACACCTTGTTTAGCCAATTGATTCAAGTATTGATGCTCTGCATAACAAGTTGGACACCAAGTTGCCCACACATTCAAGAGAATCGGTTTGCCTTGTTGGAAAATTTCATTACCGTAGGTTTTATTTTCCAATAAATCCGTTAATGTTTTCTGTGGCACAGGTTTTCCCACAAGCGCAGATTCTAACGCTTTTGGATCATCACCTTGCGCGTTACGTCCTAACTGAACTAAAAAAGCTGCAGCCACGGCAAGAAAAATAATAAGTGGGATAAGTAATTTTTTATTCATAACACTATCAATTTCACATCTATTTCTAGGGGCATACGCCCCTTATTACAATTAAGACTGTTTAACTAATCGACTAAAACGATAACGACGGTCAAACATACAGAGCAAGCCACCTAATGCCATAAACAATCCGCCAATCCAAATCCAACGGATAAATGGTTTATAGTAAAGACGTAATGCCCATGAGTTATCATCTATCTTTTCGCCCAAGGCGACATAAAGATCGCGAGTAAAGCCCCAATTAATTGCCGCTTCCGTCATTGGCATTTTACTGACGGTATAAAAACGTTTTTCGGCAAATAATGTTGCTTCTGGTTTACCCGCTTTTGAAATGTCGATTTGTGCTTTACCGCCCATATAGTTAGGACCATTTGCATCACTCACGCCTGCAAATTTGAAGTCATAGTTAGCAATCTGTACCGTATCACCCACAGCCATTCGCACATCACGTTCTACACTAAAGTTTTGACTAAAGGCAATTCCCCAAACGGTCATCGCCACACCAAGGTGAGCCAAAATCATCCCCCAATGGGAACGAGAAAGTTTGGTAATACCTTTAAAGAAAGATTCGCGGTGTGTTGCACGTTGTTTCATTTCGTAGAGACTCAGTAACACAATAATGACGGACATCATGGTACCAAGCACAGCACTGACGGTGAGTTTATTTTGTAGGAAATACGGTAAAGCAAAACCTGTAATCGCCATCACAATCACACTCACAACAACCGGTGTGCGAATTTCAGAGAACTGGTCACGACGCCATTTTACTAACGGTCCAATACCCAGTAATAAGGCAAATGGGGTCATAATAATCAGGAACATTTGATCAAAGAAGGGGGCACCGATCGAAATAGATCCTAAGCCTAATTGTTTATGAACTAGCGGTAATAACGTTCCTAAGAATACCACACAAAGTGCGGTCATTAATAGGATGTTATTTAGTAATAATAAGGTTTCACGAGAATAACGTTCCGCATTATCACGCGAACGAATTTGGTTGCCTTTGTAAGCGTACAAGGTTAAAGAACCACCAATTACCACAACCAAATAAGCAAGAATATATAAACCACGTGTAGGATCTGAAGCAAAGGCGTGTACTGACACTAAGATACCGGAACGAACTAAGAACGTACCCAGTAAGCAAAGTGAGAAAGCAAGGATTGCTAAAAGCACAGTCCAAGCTTTAAAAGAGCCACGTTTTTCAGTCACCGCTAAAGAGTGGATTAATGCGGTTCCCGCAAGCCAAGGCATTAAAGAAGAGTTTTCTACTGGGTCCCAGAACCACCAGCCGCCCCAGCCGAGCTCATAATATGCCCACCAAGAACCAAGCACGATCCCGAGTGTTAAAAACACCCAAGCAGCGATTGTCCAAGGACGTGACCATCTAGCCCAAGCTGAGTCTAATTTTCCCGTCATTAATGAGGCGATCGCAAAGGCAAAGGCAACAGAAAAACCAACATATCCCATATAAAGTAATGGTGGATGGAAAATTAAGCCCACATCTTGCAACATTGGATTGAGTTCTCTGCCATCTACTGGGAAGTCAGGGAATGTACGGGTAAATGGATTTGAGGTAAATAATACGAAGAGTAAAAAGCCGATGCTAATAATCCCCATAATACCTAATACACGAGCTACTGCTTCCTGTGGCAAGTGTTTGCTAAATAAGGCTACAGCTGCACCCCAAAGTGTTAATAACCAAATCCAAAGTAATAATGAACCCTCATGTGAACCCCAAACTGCAGATAAACGATAATAAATCGGCAAGCTGCTGTTAGAGTTATTCACCACATATTGCACACTGAAATCATTTACAGCAAACAGATAGAACAATGCTGCAAACGCAATGGTTAAAGTGAAAAATAAACCATAAGTCATTGGACGAGCCAATGACATAAGTTGAGGATGACCTTTTTCAGCCCCCCATAATGGGAGAATGGCTAAAAAGAATGAAACGGCAAGGCTTAAAGCAAGCGCATAATTTCCTAATTCAGCAATCATTAGCGACCTTCTTGCGATTTTTGCTGGGTTTCTTTATAACGACGATCGGCTTCACTCTCGCCTTTTAGTTCTGCCCCCATTGGTTTATGCATTTTCTGCATTTTCTCACCTAATTCTGGCGGCACATAATTTTCATCATGTTTAGCAAGCACTTCTGTTGCTTCTAATAAGGTTGGTTCTTTTAACACGCCTTGCGCAACAATACCCTGTCCCTCACGGAAAAGATCCGGCAGAATACCTTCGTATTCAACTGTAATTGATGGACCAATATCATTCACATCAAAGCGAACTTTGAGACTTTTCGGATCTCGACTAACAGAGCCTTCAACCACCATACCACCAACACGAATACGTTGCCCAACTTCAGGTTTTTGATCAGGATTTCCGTCTTTCCCTTCTACAACTTCCGAAGGGGTATAAAATAAATCAATATTTTGGCGAAGCGCATAAAGCACCAAACCTGTCGCAATCGAAATACCTAAAATCACAAAGATGATGATCGAGAGTCTTGATTTACGTCTTGGATTCATAGCGTATTCCCTTTATTTGCTTGGTTTAAACGAGCTTCACGTTGTTGCTCGCGTAACACTTCTTTTAATACTGCTTTACGACCCTTGACGCTTTGTATCGCCAAAATGATCATTGCCACAAGGCTAATGCCATAGGAAAGCCACACATAAAAACCGTAGCCTCCCATATTGATAAAATCACTCCAACTTTGGAAAAACATTTTCCGCTCCCTAAAATAAAAATAAAAAACTATTTCAGCTTACTTGCTAACTCTTTTACCCATGGGCGTTTGCTGTCTTCTTTTAGCAATTCAACGCGGTAACGCACAAGCGTAAACCAAATGGATAAAAATAAAAATCCAAAAATACATAAAATCAGTGGAATTAACATCGGCGTTGCAATAGAAGGTTTTTCAAACTTCGTGATACTTGCCCCTTGGTGTAAAGTATTCCACCACTCTACGGAAAAGTGAATAATTGGTAAATTCACTACGCCAACAATACACAAGATACCCGCTGATTTGGCGCCCACCGCACGATCAGAAAATGCAGAATAAAGGGCTAATACACCGATATATAAGAAGAAAAGAATGAGTTCTGCGGTTAAACGCGCATCCCACACCCACCAGGTTCCCCACATTGGTTTGCCCCAAATTGCACCTGTTACCAAGGCAATAAAGGTAAACATTGCACCGATCGGTGCCATGGCGATCATTGAAAGATGAGCGGCTTTAATTTGCCAAACTAACGCAATAATCGCTGCAATCGCCATCGAACCATACACGCCCATTGACCAAATCGCCGCTGGCACATGCACATACATAATTCGGAAACTATTGCCTTGTTGATAATCAGCCGGAGCATAAGCTAAGCCCCACACAATACCAACAGCCAATAATAAAACCGCAATCGCACCAAAAAATGGACTTAATTTGCCACATAAGTGATATTGGGTTTCATGTTTTGCGTAAGGATGTAACCACTTCCACATAAAAGATCCTTAATTCAAAAAATAAAAAACAGTTAAAAATCTGACCGCACTTTCACCGTCATGATGATTAATTATCTAAACTAATTCGTAGTGCCGCGGCAATCGCAAAAGGCGATAAGGTTATCGCACCAGCCAAAATTGCACCTAAAATAGCAAGCTGTCCACCATAAGGGAGATTTAACGTAGCGGCATCTAAAATTGCTGAAGCAAAAATTAAAACCGGAATGAATAATGGTACCACAAGTAAACTCAGCAATACGCCACCTTTACGCAACCCCACCGTCAATGCCACTCCAATTGCGCCAATACAGCTTAAAATCGGTGTACCCACTAAGAGTGTAAGCACCAATGCCCACCAAATATTCACTTCTAACGAGAGCAATAAGGCCGCAATAGGAGAAAGTAGAATCAACGGCAAACCAGTTAACAACCAGTGTGCAACGACTTTTGCAAGTGCCGTTAATGCTAAAGGTTGAGCCGTGAGCATCAATTGTTCTAAAGAGCCATCAATAAAGTCATCTCGGAACAAGCGTTCAAAAGACAGCAAGGCAGAAAGTAATGCGGCCACCCAAGCAACTCCAGGTGCAATGCGAGAAAGTAATTTAGGATCCGGCCCAATGACTAATGGAAACAACGTGATCACGATTAGAAAGAACCAAAGCGGATTTAAAATTTCCGCTTGCTTACGGGTCGCAATCTTCAGCTCTCGCTTTATAATCTGTAAAAATATCATAAAAATCTAAGGGTTATATTTATAATCAGCAAGATTGATTTTCTTCAATAGGCTACTTGGTACTTCCTGATGGCTCGTTAAAATCACCATTCCACCTTTTTTAGCATGATTTTCAAAAAGTGCGGTCAAAACTTCAACCCCTTTTTTGTCTATTGCTGTAAAAGGTTCATCCAAAATCCAAAGTGGTGCTTCCGAGATCCATAATCTCGCCAAGGCAATGCGCTTTTGCTGACCCGCTGAAAGTTGGGCTGCCGGCAAATCTTCACGTCCAAGTAAACCTACTGTTTCCAAGACATCCCATAAAATATCGGTGCCTTGTTGGCTTTGACTAATCTGCTGATAAAATTTTAAATTTTCCCATGCCGTTAATTCAGGTTTCACTCCAGAATGATGGCCGAGATAAAGTAGCTGATGATGGTATTCTTCGCGTTGTTTTGTAATCTCTTCTGAATTCCACTGCACTTTACCTTCTACTGGTTGTGCAAGGCCGGCTAAAATCCGCAATAAACTTGTTTTACCGATACCATTGTGTCCTTCAATTTGCACGAAATCACCACTTTGAAATTGCAGTGAAAGATCAGTGAACAACACGCGATCGCCACGTTGGCACGCCAATTGTTCTAATTGAAGTTGATGAGCAGGAAACATAGTCTCAGCCTTAAAAATAAAATCTTGTGAAAAATCAGCGGGTATTCTACCACAAGGGGAAATTTTGACGAGATTTTAAGGACTAAAAGACATAACTATTTAGGCGTAGATCGGTGTATTTATTGATTTAAAACAAACTAAATTTTCCTAGCTTTTTCATCAGATAATCAAATAATTAAAAGATTTACTGATCTAAATCAAATTTTCTGCTACTATTTAGTTACTTTTTGATGTTGTTTTATCAAAAACATTACCTTAACTTCATTTAAAAAAGGAACATATTATGTCTTATACTCTACCTGAATTAGGCTACGCTTATGATGCGTTAGAACCACATTTTGATGCACAAACAATGGAAATTCACCACTCTAAACACCACCAAGCATATGTAAATAATGCAAATGCAGTGTTAGAAACTTTACCTGCTGAATTTTCTGAAATGTGTGCAGGCCAATTAATCAGCCAATTAGATAAAATCCCAGCTGAAAAACGTACTGCATTACGTAACAACGCAGGCGGTCACGCAAACCACAGCTTATTCTGGAAATCATTGAAAAAAGGCACTACTTTACAAGGTGATTTAAAAGCAGCTATCGAACGTGATTTCGGTTCTGTAGAAAACTTCAAAGCTGAATTTGAAAAAGCTGCAGCGACTCGTTTCGGTTCAGGTTGGGCATGGTTAGTGATTAACCAAGGTAAATTATCTGTTGTTTCTACCGCAAACCAAGATTCTCCATTAATGGGTAAAGAAATCGCAGGTTGTGAAGGTTTCCCACTTTTAGGTTTAGACGTTTGGGAACACGCTTACTACTTGAAATTCCAAAACCGTCGTCCAGACTACATCAAAGAATTCTGGAACGTCGTAAACTGGGATTTCGTGGCAGAGCGTTTAGCTAAAAAATTAGCAAACTGCGGATGTTCAGCTAAATAATAGCTTTTTAAAATGTAAAAAATCGCCTTTTTTTAGGCGATTTTTTTATTGGTTAAATCCAACGTCTGACTTTTTTCTTATAAGCTAAATAAGACTCACCAAACTTCTTCTCTAACCAGTATTCTTCAGGCTTAATTTGCCATTGTGTGATGAAATAAATAAACAGAAAAATACCAATAAAACTGACCGCACTTTGCAAATAAACCGCCCATGCCACTAACAAACCCGTTAAGCTTAAATACATTGGATTACGGCTAAAGCGATAAATACCATTTGCTACAAATACATCACTTTTTTCTAAGTGAATTGGATTGATATTTGCTTTACTTTTATAAAATTGCCAAAGGCTGAAAAAAGCGATGACAGAAGAAACCGATACAATCAAATAAACTGCTAATACATTGATTTTTAACGGATAAGGATTAGGCAAATATGCCATGATAAGTGCACAGCCAATAAAAATGATGGGTGGTGGCACAATCGGTTTCTGAATCATCAGATCAAAAATCCAATAAAAAAGCCCGAGCAATTCGGGCTAATTAAAATATTACAGATTATTTAATTT
>CAKAQT010000014.1:0-12757 GCA_916720325.1 Parahaemophilus parainfluenzae | reverse complement strand
AACACACCATTTAACGTAGATAAATTAGACAGCTTACCGAAAGTAGGCATTGTTTATGCTTATTCTAATGCACCAATTGAGCCGTTAAATTCATTATTGGATGCGGGCTATCAAGGCATTGTTTCTGCAGGTGTGGGTAATGGTAACGTGAATGCAGCCCATTTAGAACGTTTAGAAAAAGCGGCGAAAGATGGTGTTGTGGTGGTACGTTCATCTCGTGTGCCAACCGGTTACACAACACGTGATGCTGAAGTGGATGATTCTAAATATGGTTTTGTGGCTTCAGGTACATTGAATCCGCAAAAAGCACGTGTGTTATTACAATTAGCCTTAACACAAACAAAAGATCCAAAAGTGATTCAACAATACTTTGAGGATTTCTAGGAAAGTCATTGAAAGTGCGGTCAGAATTTGAATCAAATTTTAACCGCACTTTCGGATAAAATAGACTAATCCAAGTAATAAATATAGATAATGCACTAGTTTGTTGTTAATATATGTTCCGGAATTATTTTTAAAATTAATATGGAGAAAATATTATGATTTGGGCTCAACTTTTAGTCGTCCTACTCTTTATTTACCTAGGGGCTAGATTAGGCGGTATTGGTATCGGTTTCATGGGTGGTATGGGTGTTGTTGCACTTTCACTACTTGGCTTAAAACCGGGCGCCATTCCGTTTGATGTAATTTCAGTTATCATGTCTGTAATCATGGCGATTGCGGCAATGCAAGTTGCGGGTGGTATGGATTTCTTAGTAAAAATGGCTGAAAAAATCCTACGTAAAAATCCAAAATACATCACTTTCCTTGCGCCAACTGTGACTTATTTTATGACTGTACTTGCGGGTACTGGTCACACAGCGTTCTCAACACTTCCAGTGATTGCTGAAGTGGCAAAAGAACAAGGTATTCGTCCTTCACGTCCACTTTCTATTGCGGTTATCGCTTCACAAATTGCGATTACAGCTTCTCCAATTTCTGCTGCGGTGGTATTCCTTTCTGCTGAATTAGAGAAAAACTTTGGTTTAAGTTACTTACAATTATTAGGTATTTGGATCCCAACTACTTACGCAGCATGTATGATTACTGCGGTGATTTGTAACTTCCTTGGTAAAGATTTGAAAGATGATGAAGTTTACCAAGATCGTCTAGCAAAAGGTTTAATTACTATGCGTGGTGAAATGCAAATTGAGATCAAACCTTATGCAAAACGTTCTGTTGCAATTTTCCTTATCGCGATTTTAGTGGTCATGCTTTATGCCACTGCAATCAGTAAAACAGTTGGTTTAATTCAAAACCCAATTCTTTCTCGTGATAACGCCATTATCTCTTTCATGCTTGCAACTGCAGCCATTATCACTATGGCATGTAAAGTGGATACCGCAAAAATTACTAATGCAGCAACCTTTAAATCTGGTATGTCAGCGGTAATTTGTGTGCTTGGTGTAGCATGGTTAGGTAATACTTTCGTTGAAGGCCATATCGATCAAATTAAAGCGGTATCAGCTGAGTTCTTACAACAATACCCTTGGAGTTTAGCGGTAATCTTGTTCTTCGCAAGTACCTTACTTTACTCACAAGCTGCAACGGCAAAAGCATTATATCCAACTGCAATTTTATTAGGTGTTTCTCCGGAAGCCGCGATTGCAGCATTTGCCGCAGTATCAGCATTATTCATTCTTCCTACTTACCCAACCTTAATTGCGGCAGTAGAAATGGATGACACCGGTTCAACTCGTATCGGTAAATACGTATTTAACCACCCATTCTTAGTGCCGGGTGTGATTGCAATTGCTTTATCTGTTTTATTTGGTTTCTTAATGGCAGGTGCAGTTTTATAATCCACCATTAAGCTAACATAAATGAAAACCATCTTGTCTACGGATAAGATGGTTTTTTAATGGGGAACTTCTTCTCACTGTGATACTCTAAAGGGCAACCTATTTTTATATATAAGGAAAACCAATGAAGTTATTTAAAATCCTTTTTGCTGCATTAATTGCTTATGTGCCAACAGCATGGTCTGCGGTGGATTATAATATTAAATACAGTTCCAATTATTTAATGCCGGCGTATGTGCATTTTAAAGCTGATGGTTCACAGTATTCAGTCAATGCGAAAATTAATATTCCGTTGTACAACATTGTGTTTACTTCTCGTGGTTCGCAAACCGCGAGTCAATTTAAAATGGTGAATTATCAAGATGTGCGTAATGGTAAGCCTTATGCCATTTCTAAAATTTCGCCAACAACCATTGAATACGGTAAAGTGAAAAATGGGTTAGAAACCGAACCGTTAACATTACCGACTTTTGACTTATTCACCATGGCATTTCAGTTGAGCTATTACGATAAATTGCCAACCAGTTTCCAAATTACAAACGGTAAAAAACTTTACCCAATGGAAAATGTGAATGTGAAGAAAGTGGAAAAACAGATTCAATATAACAAGCAAACTGTTACTGAAATTACCTATTCATTTAAAACTGGTAACAAAGATATAATGGTGAAGAAATTCTCGGGTGAACAATTTCCACGTTATATCAAATACACCAGAGATGGTGATGATTATGAGTTAGAGTTTGATGAGTTTGTCAAATAACATAAGATGATAAAAAGAAGCCACGCTAGATTGCGTGGCTTTTTATTTTATTGCTTAGTGTGCATACATAAATACTTGAACGAGAAGAAGTATCGATGAGATAACAAATTGACAGCCCACGATTGGCATGACAAATTTCAGCCATTTATTGAATGGAATACCAAGCATTTGTAGTGTGACAAGGACCAATCCTGTTGGCGCAAGGAACAACATAATATATTGTCCCCAGTTGTAAGCCGATACAACAATGTCTCTTGGGATGCCAACAGTATCAGCAAGCGGAGCCATAATTGGCATAGCGAGTACAGCAAGACCTGAAGATGAAGGAACAACCAATCCTAAGAATATGAAGACAATGAGCTGACCAATAATAAAGACGCCACCATTCATTCCCCCAACAAGATGTGTCATATAATCGAGAATCGTGTCAGAAATCATCCCTTGTTCCAGAATGATATTAACTGCTCGAGCTAACCCGATAATCAATGCGACGCCGACTAATTCAGAAGCACCATGAGTAAATCCATTTACGACATCTTTTTCAGGCAATCCGCTGATAAACATAATAATGATGGTGATGGCCAGGAAGGAAGCCGCCATCTGAGGGAACCACCAACCGCCAAACATCACACCCCATACCATGAGAGGAAAGGCAGCGCTAAATAGAATCAGAATCAGTTTTCTTCTAAAGGTAAATTCAACCTTAGCATCCGGATCGATATCTTTCATATAGAGATCATAGAAGGCTTGGCGATCATCGTAGGTATAAGAAAACTCAGGATTGGCACGTAGTTTTTTACAGTACCAATACATGTAAGCAATCACACAGGCTCCACCAAGAATCAGACCCAGTGTACGAAATCCCATCCCTTCAGTGAATGGAATACCTGCAGCGTTTGAAGCAATAACAACGGAGAATGGATTAATTGTAGAGAAGGCAGTACCCATTGAAGCTGCGAGAAATATGGCGCCGACACAGACAATCGAATCATAACCCAAGGCTAAAAAGACAGGAACAAGAATCGGGTAGAAGGCCACTGCTTCTTCTTCAATTCCGCAGGCAGTACCACCTAACAACATCAGCACGCAGACAGCAAATACAACAGAGAATTCATTTCCTTTCGTTTTCTTGGTGAGCGACATTAATCCGGCATTAAAGGCTCCAGTCTTGTTTATGACACCAATCATCCCACCGAGTATAAAGATGAAAATCATAATATCCGCGACTTCAATGGTGCCATCCACCATGGCGTGAATCATATCAGTAATGCCTTTTTCGTGTTGTTCAATGCGTTGATAGGTATCGGGGATAGCAATCGGCTTTTTGATAATGCCGTTGGTGAAATGAGAAAGTTGAATTTTGATATTGAGTTGATTAAGGGTTTGTTCTGTTGCTGGATAGCTTTGATCGGGAATTCCGTGGGTTTTGACAA
Source organism: Parahaemophilus parainfluenzae (assembly GCA_916720325.1). Lineage (GTDB taxonomy): Bacteria > Pseudomonadota > Gammaproteobacteria > Enterobacterales > Pasteurellaceae > Haemophilus_D > Haemophilus_D parainfluenzae_W. Next base: position 8,723 of record CAKAQT010000014.1, on the reverse strand, counting down.
TAAAATGATTTTCGGTGCTGTCGTAGGAAAGTTTAGAGTAGGACCCTGAGGGAATAAGCCAAGTAAGACCAATAGCAATAAGAAGAATAATAAAGAGAATGCTAAATGCGGAAGGGAATTTCATCTTTTTCTTTGATGCTTCCATTATGGAGAACTCCTTGTGTTCGGATTAATCAATAAGCCGAGCGCGTATTCTACACAAAACGAGCAAAAAAGCAAAGGATGATTTTTGAAAGAATGTAATAATAGCAAGGTTGGCAATCGTTTACCTGAAGCCAGAGTTTATTGTAATTAAGCCTGGCTTAAGTCTATTTTATTTAGGAAAATTGAGCAATTTTTTCACTCAAATCATCCAACATTTCATAACGTTTTCGGTACATCGAGCGTTTTTTGCTGGCGATTTCTTCCAGTGGTTTGCGAGCACTTTCAAGCGGTAATTGCCAATATTGACCATTTAATTGCCCTTGGTTTTCTTGCCAGAATTCATCGTAGTTGAATAGGATTTTACTGCGCGCAGATAAACGGTATTTACCTTGTGAAGTGTGAGGGATACCGATTAATTCACATTGCCATTTTTCAGCTAACAAGCGGAAAACATTCATCAATATAAACATTGGGCGAACACCGTGTAATTCTTTTGTGGCTTGTTTCACGGCTTCTTGTGCCTCTTCATAAGATGGCCCTTGAATAGAGGCAATAAGTAACTTATTTGGTTTTAAGAAGGTGAAAGATGCGTCATAGATGCTACGCCCATTATTGTCTTTTAAGTTAATGGAAAAATAACCTTCGAAAGGGTCAATCTGGTTGATATTGAAATAAATACCAAGCTGTTCTGTTAATTGTGCTAATAACAGGGATTTTTCTTGGAGTAGTTTTTTACAAAATTCTACACCCATTTTTTCTTCAAGCATCAACAGATTATTGATAATGGCATTGAGTCGATCTGTTGCGGAAAAACGTTTGTCACAATAGGTTGCGAGCAATGCATTAAAACGATATGGATTTTGTTGAAAAAGCGGAATCCAGGTTTGATTATCATTTAAGAAATCAACCAGTGCATCACATTGTTTTTTAAATAAAAATTTGCGTCCGTAATAACGGGCTTTATCCCTTAATTGTTTTTTTAATGGATGATTACAAGAATCGGGTAGTAATTCTTGAAAGGTCGCGAAAGTAATAGTTTGTTTTGCTGTCATAATGGATAAAGTGCGGTTATTTTTTCAAACGTTTTTTATTGGGTAAAATCATGCTGATTTTTGACCGCACTTATTGTACCTGTATTCCATGGTTTTTCCAATTAACCATCAATAAAGGTGGTTCTTTACTTGCCTATTTTTCGATTTCTCCTTAATATGCCAAATCCTACCTTGAATTTATGCAACTCATCCCCATATTCAATAAAATTATAGAATTGATGTAAGAGAGATAATTATGAACGCCAAAAGAACTCAACAACGTACACTTCCTGTATTGCCATTACGGGATGTTGTCGTTTTCCCTTATATGGTGATGCCACTTTTTGTTGGGCGCGCAAAATCGATTAGTGCCCTTGATGAAGCCATGAATGAGGGCAAACAATTATTATTGGTGTCACAAAAGCAAGCGGATTTAGAAGAACCTACCGTTGATGATGTATTCGATGTCGGGACGATTGCGAATATTATTCAATTATTAAAATTGCCAGACGGCACAGTAAAAGTGTTGGTGGAAGGGCAACAACGCGCGAAAATTAATCAATTAAATGATGGTGAAGACCATTTTTCTGCGGAAGTTACACCAATTGAAACCACATTTGGTGATGAAAAAGAATTAGATGTGGTGAAGGCAGCCGTTTTAAATGAATTTGAAAGCTATCTTCAACTCAATAAAAAAATCCCTGCAGATGTTTTAGGGGCATTACAACGCATTGATGATGCAGATCGTTTAGCAGATACCATGGCGGCGCATATTCCGGTAACCGTTCGCCATAAACAAAGCGTATTAGAGCTTGCAGACGTGCAAGAGCGTTTGGAATACTTGCTCGGCATGATGGAATCTGAAGCGGATATTCTTCAAGTTGAAAAACGCATCCGTGGCCGTGTGAAAAAACAAATGGAGAAAAGCCAACGTAACTATTATCTTAGCGAACAAATTAAAGCGATTCGCAAAGAAATGGACGAAGGCGAAAGCGAAGATACCATTGATGAAGTTGAACAACTTCGTCAAAAGGTTGAAGCTGCAGGTATGCCGGCAGATGTGCGCGAAAAAGTAGAGAGTGAGTTACAAAAACTTAAAATGATGTCGGCGATGTCTGCTGAGGCAACAGTGGTACGAAGCTATGTTGAGTGGATGCTTCAAGTACCATGGCATAAACGTACCAAAGTGAAGAAAGATATCGCAAAAGCACAACAAGTCTTGGATGCGGATCACTACGGTTTAGAACGAGTGAAAGAACGCATTTTAGAATACCTTGCGGTGCAAGCACGTTTAAACAAAATCAAAGGTCCAATCCTTTGCTTAGTCGGGCCACCAGGGGTGGGTAAAACCTCATTAGGTCAATCTATTGCGAATGCAACAGGCCGTAAATATGTGCGTATGGCATTAGGTGGGGTACGTGATGAAGCAGAAATTCGTGGTCATCGTAAAACCTATATTGGTGCATTGCCAGGCAAATTGATTCAAAAAATGGCAAAAGTTGGTGTGAAAAACCCACTCTTCTTGCTTGATGAAATTGATAAAATGTCTTCGGATATGCGTGGTGATCCTGCATCAGCCTTGTTAGAAGTGCTTGATCCTGAACAAAATACTACCTTCAACGATCACTATCTTGAAGTGGACTACGATTTGTCTGATGTGATGTTTGTGGCAACCTCAAACTCCATGAATATTCCAGGTCCATTGTTAGATCGTATGGAAGTGATTCGTCTTTCTGGTTATACCGAAGATGAAAAACTCAATATTGCGATGGGTCATTTGTTACAAAAACAAATTGAACGTAATGGATTGAAAAAAGGTGAATTAACCATCGAAGAAAACGCCATTTTAGATATTATCCGTTATTACACCCGTGAAGCTGGTGTGCGTGGATTAGAGCGTGAAATCTCTAAAATCTGTCGTAAAGCGGTGAAGAATTTATTGGTCAATCCAAAAGTAAAATCCATTACCGTTAATTCAGATAACTTGCATGATTATCTTGGAGTGAAACGTTTTGAATTCGGTAAAGCGGATACGCAAAACCGTGTGGGCGAAGTAACAGGTCTTGCATGGACAGAAGTGGGCGGTGACTTACTGACCATTGAAACTGCGTCAGTAGTAGGTAAAGGCAAATTAACCTTTACTGGTTCATTAGGCGATGTGATGAAAGAATCTATCCAAGCAGCGATGACTGTAGTCCGTGCACGTGCGGAAAAATTGGGTATCAATTCTGAATTCCATGAAAAACGTGATATTCACATTCACGTGCCAGATGGTGCCACACCAAAAGATGGTCCAAGTGCAGGTATCGCAATGTGTACCGCATTGGTTTCTTGCTTAACGGGTAACCCAGTGCGTGCCGATGTCGCGATGACAGGTGAAATTAGCCTACGCGGTAAAGTATTACCAATTGGCGGATTGAAAGAAAAATTACTTGCGGCGCATCGTGGTGGCATTAAAACTGTATTGATTCCAAAAGATAATGTGAAAGATTTGGAAGAAATTCCAGATAACGTGAAAGAAAATCTTGCGATTCATGCGGTAGAAACCATTGATGAAGTGTTAGGCTTAGCATTAGAGAATCCACCAGAAGGAATTGAGTTCGTAAAAGTGGAAACGAAAGCGAAAGCACCTCGCCGTAAAGCTGCGACTAAAACAGCAAGAGCGGTCAATTAATGACTCATTTTTAGGGCTTGTGAAAACAAGCCCTTTTGACTTTTAATTATGCAAAAATTTCCCCCTCTTTCCCTTTATGTTCACATTCCTTGGTGTGTGCAGAAATGTCCTTATTGTGATTTCAATTCGCATGCACAGAAAGGCACAATTCCTGAACAAGAATATGTGCAACATCTGATCGCCGATCTTGAGGCAGACTTAGAGAAATATCAGGCTAGTATTCAAAATCGTCCACTTCATTCAATTTTTATTGGTGGTGGCACGCCGAGTTTATTTTCAGCGGAAAGTATCAAGTTGTTATTGGCAGAAATTCAACGTCGCATTCCTTTTTCAGAGAATATTGAAATAACCATGGAAGCCAATCCTGGCACCGTGGAAGCGGAGCGTTTTAAAGGTTATGTGGATGCTGGTGTAACGCGTATTTCCATGGGCATCCAAAGTTTTAATGACGATAAATTACAACGTTTAGGGCGTATTCATAATGCGGCGGAAGCTAAAAGTGCGGTCAGTTTGGCGAAAGTTTCTGGGTTAAAAAGTTTCAATCTAGATTTAATGCACGGCTTGCCAAATCAAACACTTGAGGAAGCCTTAGATGATTTGCGACAAGCTATTGAGCTTGCTCCGCCACACCTTTCTTGGTATCAACTCACCATTGAACCCAATACCATGTTTGCTTATCGTCCGCCTACATTGCCGGATGATGATGAGCTTTGGGATATTTTTGAGCAAGGCCACCAGCTTTTAACCGAAGCAGGTTATCAACAATATGAAACATCCGCTTATGCAAAACCGGGTTTCCAATGTCAGCATAATTTGAATTATTGGCGATTCGGGGATTATTTGGCGATAGGCTGTGGCGCACATGGAAAACTCACTTTTTCAGATGGAAAAATTTTACGTTTTTCTAAAACAAAGCATCCAAAAGGCTATTTGCGTGGTGAATATCTTTATGAAGAAAAAAACGTGGAAAAAAATGACCGCGCTTTTGAGTTTTTTATGAATCGCTTCCGCTTACTGGAAGCGGTGCCAAAACAAGAGTTTGAACATTACACGGGGCTTTCGCAAAGTGCGGTCAAAAATCAAATTGATTTGGCCATTCAACAGAATTATATCGTCGAAACACTGGATTCTTGGCAAATCATCGAACACGGGAAATTGTTCTTGAACGAGCTGTTAGCGCTTTTTTTAGATGAATAAAATTTTTTCATCATCACGAATAAATTTTTACACTTGTTTATTTAATAGTGTCGTATTAAAGTAAAGCAAACGTTTACGTTGTTATCCACGATTTAAAAGGGAGAGAAAAATGGACCAATTAGAAATGAAAAAATTAGCGGCACGTGCGGCGTTAAAATATGTTAAGCCCGATACCATTGTTGGCGTGGGAAGTGGTTCAACAGTGAATTGTTTTATTGAAGCCTTAGGTGAATTAAAAGATCAAATTCAAGGCGCGGTAGCAGCATCTAAAGCCTCAGAAGAATTATTACGTAAACAGGGCATTGAAGTATTTAGTGCTAACGATGTATCAAGTTTAGATATTTATGTGGATGGCGCAGATGAAATCAATCCACAAAAAATGATGATCAAAGGCGGCGGTGCGGCACTGACTCGCGAAAAAATTGTGGCCGCTTTAGCGAAAAAATTTATTTGTATCGTGGATGCTAGTAAACAAGTGGATGTATTAGGTAGCACATTCCCATTGCCAGTAGAAGTGATTCCAATGGCACGTTCACAAGTTGGTCGTAAATTAGTCTCTCTTGGTGGTGCCCCAGAATATCGTGAAGGCGTGGTGACTGATAACGGCAATGTGATTTTAGATGTACATAATTTTGCAATTTTAAATCCAGTGGAAATGGAAAAAGAATTGAATAATGTCGCGGGTGTAGTAACAAATGGTATTTTTGCCTTACGTGGGGCAGATATTGTGATTGTTGGTACACCAGACGGCGCAAAAATTATTGATTAATAAAAATAAGGAAGCAAACATGACAAACAAAGTCTCACTCGACAAATCAAAAATTAAATTTGTGCTATTAGAGGGCGTGCACCAAAGTGCATTAGATACCTTACATGCGGCGGGCTACACCAACATCGACTTTTACAAAAAAGCTTTAGATGGTGATGAGCTAAAAGAAGCCATTAAAGATGCGCATTTTATCGGCTTACGTTCGCGTACCCAATTAACTGCTGAAATGATTGAAGCTGCGCCGAAGCTTATTGCTATTGGCTGTTTCTGTATCGGTACCAACCAAGTGGATCTTAATGCAGCAAAAATGCGTGGGATTCCAGTATTTAATGCACCGTTCTCTAATACACGTTCTGTGGCTGAATTAGTGTTGGGTGAGATTTTGCTCTTAATGCGCAATATTCCTCAAGCGAATGCAGATGTGCATCGTGGTTTATGGAATAAATCGGCAGTAGGTTCTCATGAAGTGCGCGGCAAAAAATTAGGTATCGTGGGTTACGGCCATATCGGTTCGCAATTAAGTATTATTGCGGAATCTCTAGGGATGGAAGTATATTTCTACGATATTGAAAATAAATTGCCATTGGGTAATGCAAAACAATTACACACACTTGAAGAGTTATTGGGTTCTTGTGATGTGATTTCGCTTCATGTACCAGATTTACCTTCAACTCGTAATTTAATGAGTGCTGAACGTATTGCGCAATTAAAACAAGATTCTATTTTGATCAATGCGGCACGTGGTACGGTAGTGGATATTGATGCTTTAGCAGCTGCACTTGAACAAGGTAAAGTTCGTGGTGCAGCGGTTGACGTATTCCCTGTTGAGCCTGCATCAATCAATGAAGAGTTTGTTTCGCCACTACGTAAATTTGATAATGTGATCTTAACCCCGCATATCGGTGGTTCAACCGCGGAAGCGCAAGAAAACATTGGTTTTGAAGTAGCGGGTAAATTTGTGAAATATTCAGATAACGGTTCAACCCTTTCTTCCGTGAATTTCCCTGAAGTATCCTTGCCAGAACACGTTGGTACAAAACGTTTACTTCATATTCACGAAAACCGTCCTGGTGTATTAAACAAATTGAACCAAATTTTCGTTGAAGCTAATCTCAATATTGCAGCACAATTTTTACAAACCGATCCGAAAATTGGTTATGTGGTCGTTGATATCGAAACAGATGATGCGTCACCGTTATTGGCTAAACTTCGTGAAATTGAAGGTACAATTAAAGCACGTGTGTTGTATTAATTTGAAAAATTAAGTAAAAACTGACCGCACTTTGTGTGGGATGGAAAGCAAAATGGGCAAAGTAAGTTAGTTTACTTTGCCCATTTTTATTGAGAGTCATGCAATATGATAACACTAATCATACAATTTTATGTATTTATAAATCGGCTCTATTATTGATATTATGGGATAATCTAATTTAGGTGAAAAATCATTGTTTTTCTGCATTTCTATTTCGGCAAGTATTAATCTTTCGTCTAAAAGATTCAAGCTTAAATTTAACCAATTTATAGCTTGTTGAAGATTATTAGCTTGAATTTCTCCAACTTGAGTTAACTGTGGAATAGTTAGATTGATTGGATAGGCAACAGTCTTAATATTTTCTATTACAGTACGAATTTTACACAATAAAACAAACCCTGAAAATTCAGTGTCATTTTCTATATAACCTCTTAGATTATATTTTTGTCTAATCTGTTTAGAATGTGACCAATATCTTGCTTCAAGAATGTTAAACCTATTTTCATATGAACATAGAATATTGCTCAATGTGTAATGTTCGGTTTCCTTTTTTAACTCTTCAAATGTACGTAATAGAATATTTGAGTTTTCTACAGCTTCGAAGGCACCAGTTTGAAATCCTTTTCTAGAAACAATAATTCCTTTATCTGCACAAGTTTCACTCACTCTATGCATAAATGCAGATACTGTATTTTTATCAACCTTTTGATTCCAGTATTTGGCTTCAATAAGCCAAATAGTTTTTAAACCAATAAAGGAAAAATCCACGTATATATCAATGTCATGTTCAGTTCTTATACCTTTTATTGTCTTATTGGTTTCAGCGTATAGACCTAGACTTAGAAAATACTCTTTAATAGTTTCCTGAAATGTATACCATTCGTTTTTCATAAAGATATTAAAAATATAAGAAAGATACTAATAATTACATTTATTTGATCATCGCCTTAAATAGATTACGGCGATCAGAATTAAATGTCGGCTGTGCGGTTGGGATGGATAAAACCATACGCAAACAATCTTGTGTAAGTTGAACCGCTTGTTCGTTAGTCAGATTCGGGTCGAGTGGTGAATGTAAGGAGCAACTTAAATATTGCGGTACATTTTCAAGACTACTAACGGTGAAAGTAAGTGCTTTGTAAGGCAGTTGTACAGTGAGTTTATCGCCTAATTCACGTGGTTCCCATTGTTGTTGAGGGCCAGGTAGAATCACCACACTCATCATCCACGGGGTTAATACTGTGCCAATCCATTGGTCTTCGAATAAAACAAATTTAGGGCAGAAACACTCGATGCCTTTGTGATAAAAAGGGAGATCTTGCATTTCAGGTACAATGTTTTGCATTTCGGAAAGGAAAATCTCCGTTGGATTTTCTTCAAAGCCAGTAACAGAGGTTAAAAGTGCGGTAGAGTTTTCAGGTGTTTTTTCGTGTCGATACATGGTTTATTTTTTAATATTAATAAGATTAAAGAATTGTGGAGAAACCTTAAAGAAAATTCCCCTCTTTTGTAAAGAGGGGTTAGGGGAGATTTAACACTTGTTGATTAATTAAGTCAAATCTCCCCCCCATCCCCTCTTTTCTAAAGAGGGGAATCTAGATTTAAGCCGTATTCCTTAATGACTTGATTTAACGTTTCAAAAACCTTTGGCAACAC
>CAKAQT010000013.1:0-12827 GCA_916720325.1 Parahaemophilus parainfluenzae | reverse complement strand
GTGCATTGAGTTTATCTTGCATGTAGCCTTGCAAAATCCCGTCTTTGATTAAAACATTACACTGACTTGGCACGCCCTCATCATCAATAGTTAAAGAACCACGACGGTTTTGTAATGTACCGTCATCCACAATCGTACATAATGGTGACGTCACTAACTCACCAATTTTACCCGTAAATAGGGAACTTTCTTTACGATTGAAATCCCCTTCTAAACCGTGTCCCACCGCTTCATGAAGCAATACGCCAGGCCAGCCGGCTCCCAATACCACAGGCATTAATCCTGCTGGCGCTGCGACCGCACTTAGATTCACAAGGGCTTGACGAACCGCTTCTTTTGCAAAGTTAACGGCACATATGTCCCCATTTACCACTTCGAAGAACCAATCTAAGCCAAAGCGTCCACCTGAACCACAGCTACCCCGTTCACGTTTACCATCTTCTTCCACAAGAACAGAAATGGATAAACGCACAAGTGGACGAATATCTGCCGCAAGCGTGCCATCTGTTGCGACCACTAACACTTCTTCATAAATCGAGCTTAATGCTGCGGAAACATGGGTGACTCGAGGATCTTCAGCTCGAGCTGTACGATCTACGAGGTGCAATAATTCGATCTTTTTCTCTTTGCTTAAACTTTCTAACGGGTTAATCGCTGCATAACGCTGAACCGCATTCACCGCATTAAATGCTTGAGGCGAAATTAAATTGCCTTCTTTAATTTGTGCAATACCTTTTACGGCCTCTGCACATTGTTGTAATGACGCTAAATTGATTTGGTCAGAATACGCAAATCCTGTTTTCTCGCCAGAAACTGCGCGTACACCAACACCGCGATCAATATGAAAGCCACCTTCTTTAATAATACTGTCTTCTAATACCCAGCTTTCATCTTGGCTTAATTGAAAATAAAGATCCGCATAATCAATATGACGATGTGACATCACATCAAAAATATTAAGCAATGATTGATGCGATAAATTGCTTGGTGCAAGTAAGGTATCTGAAACCTGTTTTAACATTTGTTCTCCGAAATTTATAAAAATTAATTCTGCCAAATCTCCCCTAGCACCTCTTTGCTAAAATAGGGAGATAGTTTTTTGACTAATCTAAATTATCCAATCCAAATTGGTATAAGGCATTTTTCTTATAACCATAAAGTTCTGCCACGATTGCCGCAGCCTTTTTTAAAGGGAGCTCTTTGGCGATCAAAGTAAGTGCTTTAATTGCCTGTGGTGCAAATTCCTCGTTATCTTCTGATTTAGGTTTACCTTCCACGATTAACACCATCTCACCTTTTGTGCGATTCGGATCTTCATTTAACCATTGACGAAGATCACTTAATTTATCCCCTGCAATGGTTTCCCATGTTTTCGTAATTTCACGAGCAAGTACAACATAGCGTTCGCCGCCTAATACATCTTGCATATCGGCAAGGGTATCTAAAATGCGGTGAGTTGATTCATAGAAGATCAAAGTGCGGTCTTCTTCCGCAACGTTTTCTAACTTATCTTTACGCGCCTTGGTTTTGGCCGGTAAAAAGCCTTCAAAGCAAAAACGGTCTGACGCAATGCCCGATGCACACAATGCCGTAATTGCTGCACAAGCGCCTGGTAATGGTACTACTTTAATGCCTACCTCACGACATTGGCGCACTAAATGAAAACCAGGGTCGCTAATTAAAGGGGTTCCTGCATCGGAAATTAATGCGATATTGGTGCCTTGTTTTAACTTTTCTACCAATACATGGGCTTTTTCTTGTTCATTGTGATCATGCAAGGCGAAAAAAGGCTTTTTGATACCATAATGGCTGAGCAACAAACCACTGTGGCGCGTGTCTTCCGCGGCAATTAAATCCACTTGTGAAAAGGTCTCTAAAGCACGTTGTGTAATATCTTGTAAATTCCCGATTGGCGTGGCGACAATATATAAAATTCCGGTTAAATCATTCATTTTTGTTTGCTTTTACATTGTGAGATAAGTAAGATCGCCCATTATTGATTTATTCATTATGGAGCGAATATGTCTATTCTATTACAAGGCGGTCGTTTTAAAAAACGTTTAATGCCGATTTTATTGTCTGTTGCGTTAGCAGGTTGTTCTAACTTATTTGGCAGCAGCTTTACCCAAACATTACAACGTGATGCCAATGCAAGTTCTGAATTTTATATGAACAAATTAGGGCAAACACAAGATAAGGAAGATCAACAAACTTACAAACTCTTAGCCGCTCGTGTACTAATTTCTGAAAATAAAGTACCCCAAGCGGAAGAGTTATTAATGGAGTTAGTTGACTTAAACGAAGCACAACAATTAGATCGTACGTTAATTGAAGCGCGCATCGCCGCAGCAAAAGGCAATAATGATGTTGCTGAAGGTAAATTACGTGCACTCGATCTGACTAAATTAAGTCCATCACAAAAATCTCGTTATTACGAAACCTTTGCTCAAACAGCAGAAAATCGTAAAGACGTGATTGAAGCGGTTAAAGCGCGTATCAAAATGGATGAAAACTTAACAGACATGCAACGTCGTAAAGATAATGTTGATAAAACGTGGTCGTTACTCCGTTCTGCCAATACTGCTGTCATCAATAATGCCTCCGATGAAGGTAGCGTGGCATTAGGCGGTTGGCTCACCTTAATTAAAGCTTATAATGACAACATCCGTCAGCCGGTACAATTAAGCCAAGCATTACAAAGCTGGAAATCCGCTTATCCAAATCACGTTGCGGCAACCTTTTTCCCTAAAGAGCTAGAAAGCTTGTTGAATTTCCAACAAACGAATTTAGCTCAAATTGGTTTAGTCTTACCTTTAAGCGGCGATGGCCAAATTTTAGGTACAACGATTCAATCAGGTTTTAACGATGCAAAAGGTGACTCAACCATTCCAGTACAAGTGTTTGACTCATCAACTACCCCGATTAATGACATTATTGCACAGGCAAAAGCATCGGGTATTAAAGCGTTAGTGGGTCCATTACTTAAACAAAATGTCGATGCCATCATTGCGAATCCAAGTGCAGTACAAGGCATGGATGTGCTCACATTAAATGCAACAGCAAATACTCAAGCAATTAACCAAGTCTGTTATTACGGTTTATCTCCGGAAGATGAAGCAGAGTCTGCGGCGAACAAAATGTGGAAAGATGGTATTCGCAATCCAATCGTTGCAATGCCGCAAAATGATTTAGGACAACGTGTTGGTAATGCGTTCAACGTACGTTGGCAACGTTTAGCGGGTACAGATGCGAATATTCGCTACTATAACTTACCAGCTGATATTACCTACTTCTTCCAAGGTGCACCACAAGATACAAGTGCACTTTATGTCATCTCTTCACCAGATGAATTGGCTGAAATTAAAGGTTATTTAGATACCAGCAATCCGAATGTCCGTATCTATGCAAGCTCTCGTTCTAACGCAGCAAGTAATACACCGGAATACTATGCGAAAATGAATGGCGTTCAATTTAGTGATATTCCATTCTTTAAACAAAGCGATTCTTCACAATATCAAAAAGTGGCCGGCTCAACCGGTGGTGAATTCCAATTAATGCGTTTATATGCAATGGGTTCTGATGCATGGTTGCTCATCAACCACTTTAATGAATTACGCCAAGTACCAGGTTACACCTTAAGCGGTTTAACCGGTCAGCTTCGCGCGGATTCAAACTGTGATGTGGATCGCGATATGACATGGTATCAAGTACAAGATGGTAACGTGGTAGCGGTTGCGAACTAATCCATGTTTTCATTAAAACGTCAACAAGGGGCGGGCTTTGAACATCAAGCCCGCCTTTTCTTAGAGTCTAAAGGTCTCAAATTCATCGCGGCGAATCAACATTTCAAATGCGGTGAATTAGATCTCGTTATGCAAGATGGACAAACCATTGTATTTGTTGAAGTTCGTCAACGATCCAGCTCCGCATTTGGATCGGCTGTTGAAAGCGTGGATTGGCAAAAGCAACAAAAATGGCTAAATGCCGCAAATTTGTGGCTTGCCCAACGTAACCTAAGCCTTGAAGATGCGGATTGTCGTTTTGATCTTATCGCCTTTGGAAAAAGCGCCAGTGATATCCAATGGATTCCTAATTTTCTCGATTAACCTTTTCCGATTATGTTACAAAAAGTTAAAGATATTTATAGCGAAAGTATTCAGATTCAAATCTCTGCTTCGAGTCTATTATCAGAAAACATTGCCACCGCCACACAAATGGTGATGCAATGTTTGTTAAGTGGTCATAAAGTGATAGCCTGTGGTGTTGCTCGCTCTTACGCGAATGCGCAATTCTTAGTGTCAAATTTGCTTAATCGCTACGATTTTGAGCGACCTAGCCTGCCATCTGTACATCTTAGCCTTGAAAGTGCAGTCGGTTCTTCACTGGTTTTTGATCAACCTATTGATCAGCTTTATCAACATCAATTTAACGCTATCGCGAAGCCCGGTGACTTATTGATCGCCTTTGCCCCGCTTGGAACAGAAAAAGCGGTGCTGAATACGATTGCTAATGCCGTCAATAAAGAAATTCAGGTCATTGCCTTAACCGGTGCAAACAATGATGCGATTCAAGGTGTGTTAGCTGAAGCGGATTTAGAAATCTCTGTTCCCGCGACAAAAGAAGCGCGTATTTTGGAAAATCATTTATTCGTCATAAATGCACTGTGTGAGCTTGTTGATAGCACACTTTTCCCAAGAGCTTGACATTAAAGGCTTTTCCAACCAAACTATTTCTAAAATTAATTGACTAATTAATTAACTCACTCATTTATAAAAAGGAGATTAATGATGAAATTAACCCCATTTAAAAAACTCGCCTTCGTACTTGGTGCATCCATTATGTTACAAGGCTGTGTAGCTGCTGTGCTTGGTGGTGCGGCTGCAGGTGCTAAAGTTGCAACAGATCCTCGCACAATGGGGACGCAAGTCGATGATGAAACTTTAGAAGTAAAAGTTGAAAATGCATTAGATAAAGACGCACAAATTAAATCAGAAGGTCGTGTACATGCCGTTTCTTATAGTGGCCGTGTATTATTAATTGGTCAAGTGCCGAGTGAAGGCGTGAAAGAAACCGCAACCAGTCTTGCAAAAGGCGTGGACGGTGTGAATGACGTCTATAATGAATTACGTGTGGGCAATAAAATTAACTTTGGTCAAATTACCAAAGACAGTTGGATTACCACACAAATTAAATCGAAACTCTTCGTTGGCGATAATGTAAAAGCAACAGATGTGAAAGTGATCACCGAAAATGGTGAAGTATTCTTACTCGGAAACGTCACTCAATCACAAGGTGACTCAGCTGCAGAAATTGCAAGTAAAGTTACCGGTGTTCAAAAAGTCGTCAAAGTATTTAAATACTTGAATTAATTAAACTTTTAAACATTGAAGTGCGGTCAGAAATCATCTCGTTTTTGACCGCACTTTTTTCTTTACAAAGATTTACAAAAAAGATCCTGCCTAAAAAAACATCACTTGAAAGATAAGTCATTTATTTTAAATGACTTATCTTTTGTCAATAATATAAGTAAAAAATTTACTGCTTGAATTCAATTTTAAAACACTCTATCTTGTGCACCGTCATTTTCCACAACACTATATCTTGTGTTTTATTAAATTCATTTCTCTAGTAGGTTTATCTCCCATGAACAAAGGATTAATGGTTACAAAGCGCGATGGTACGCTTGAACAAATCAATTTAGACAAAATTCACCGTGTGATTACTTGGGCGGCTGAAGGCTTGGAAAACGTGTCTGTTTCTCAAGTTGAATTGCGTTCTCATATTCAATTTTATGAAGGTATTCGTACCTCCGATATTCATGAGACCATTATTAAAGCAGCAGCAGACCTAATCAGCAAAGATACCCCTGATTATCAATATCTTGCTGCACGTCTTGCGGTTTTCCATTTACGTAAAAAAGCGTATGGCCATTTTGATCCGCCTCGTTTATACGATCATGTGAAAAAATTAGTGCGCATGGGTAAATATGATCCTGCACTTTTAGCCGACTATACTCGTGAAGAATGGGATGAAATGGATGGGTTTATTGATCACTGGCGTGATATGACCTTTTCTTATGCTGCTGTGAAACAATTAGAAGGAAAATACTTAGTCCAAAACCGTGTAACCGGTGAGATCTATGAATCTGCACAATTCCTTTATTTATTAGTTGCAGCGAGTTTATTCTCAAAATATCCACAAGAAACCCGTTTGGACTATATTCGTCGTTTCTATGATGCGACATCAACCTTTAAGATTTCTTTACCTACGCCTATCATGGCGGGTGTTCGTACGCCTACGCGTCAATTCAGTTCTTGTGTATTGATTGAATGTGGTGACAGCTTAGATTCTATCAATGCTACCTCTGCAGCAATCGTGAAATACGTATCACAACGTGCAGGTATCGGGGTGAATGCAGGTGCAATTCGTGCGTTAGGTAGCCCAATTCGTGGTGGTGAAGCCTTCCACACTGGCTGTATTCCATTCTATAAACACTTCCAAAGTGCTGTAAAATCTTGTTCACAAGGTGGCGTACGTGGTGGTGCGGCGACAGTTTACTATCCGATTTGGCACTTAGAAGTTGAAAGCTTATTAGTATTGAAAAATAACCGTGGTGTGGAAGATAACCGTGTTCGTCACATGGACTACGGCGTGCAGTTAAACAAATTAATGTATCAACGCTTAATTAAAGGCGCAGATATTACTTTATTTAGTCCTTCAGATGTACCTGGACTTTATGAAGCCTTCTTTGCTGATCAAGATAAATTTGAAGAACTTTACGTGAAATACGAACAGGATCCAAATATCCGCAAACGTTCTGTAAAAGCCGTTGAGTTATTCTCTTTATTAATGCAAGAACGTGCATCAACCGGTCGTATTTATATCCAAAACGTGGATCACTGTAATACTCACTCACCGTTTGATCCGCTTGTTGCACCAGTGCGTCAATCTAACTTATGTTTAGAAATTGCATTACCAACTAAACCATTACAACATTTCCATGATGAAAATGGTGAAATTGCCCTTTGTACACTTTCAGCGTTCAACTTGGGTAAATTAGATGATTTAGACAAGTTGGATAACCTGGCCGATCTTGCAGTACGTGCATTAGATGCATTACTTGATTACCAAGACTACCCTGTTCCAGCGGCTAAACGCTCTTCATTAGGTCGTCGTTCACTTGGTATCGGTGTGATTAACTACGCATATTATTTAGCGAAAAATGGCGTACGTTATTCTGATGGCTCAGCGAACGATTTAACTCACCGCACATTTGAAGCTATTCAATACTATCTATTGAAAGCCTCCATGAACTTAGCGAAAGAATTAGGTGCATGTGAATACTTCAATGAAACCAATTACGCGAAAGGTATTTTACCAATCGATACCTACAAGAAAGATATTGATAGCTTAACGCAAGAACCATTGCATTATGATTGGGAAACATTACGTCAAGAAATTAAAGAATTCGGTTTACGTAACTCAACCTTAACTGCATTAATGCCGTCAGAAACCTCTTCACAGATTTCTAACGCAACAAATGGTATCGAGCCTCCACGTGGTCATGTGAGTATTAAGGCGTCAAAAGATGGTATCTTAAGACAAGTGGTACCGGATTATGAAAACTTAAGTGATAATTACGAGTTGCTTTGGGATATTCCAAGCAATGATGGTTACTTACACTTAGTGGGTATTATGCAAAAATTCGTGGACCAAGCGATCTCAGCAAATACCAACTACGATCCAAAACGTTTTGAAGACGGTAAAGTACCGATGAAAGTGTTGTTAAAAGATCTTTTAACTGCTTACAAATACGGTTTAAAAACCCTTTACTATCAAAACACCCGTGATGGTGCTGAAGACAGCCAAGAAGATTTAGATGATGGCTGTGCAGGTGGGGCTTGTAAGATTTAATCATTTAGGTGGGCTTGTTTACAAGTCCGCCTTTTGATATTTTAGGCAATCAATCATTAAGTGGGTAAAAGCCCGCTATAAGTAAGGATATAACATGGCATATACTACTTTCTCACAAACTAAAAACGACCAATTAAAAGAGCCAATGTTCTTTGGTCAAAACGTTAACGTTGCGCGTTACGATCAACAAAAATATGAGACGTTTGAAAAGCTCATTGAAAAACAACTTTCTTTCTTCTGGCGTCCGGAAGAAGTGGATGTGTCGCAAGACCGTATCGACTATGCCGCGTTACCTGAACATGAAAAACACATTTTCATCAGTAACTTAAAATATCAAACCTTATTAGATTCTATTCAAGGTCGTAGCCCGAACGTTGCATTATTACCGTTAGTGTCTATTCCTGAATTAGAAACCTGGATTGAGACCTGGACCTTCTCTGAAACCATCCACTCTCGTTCTTACACACACATTATTCGTAACATTGTGAACGATCCATCTATCGTGTTTGATGACATCGTGACTAACGAAGAAATTATCAAACGTGCACGTGACATTTCTTCTTATTACGATGATTTAATTCGTGATAGCCAACTTTACAGCCTATATGGCGAAGGTACTTACACGGTAGATGGTAAAGAATGTGTGGTGACATTACGTAATCTGAAAAAACAACTTTACCTTTGCTTGATGAGTGTGAATGCACTTGAAGCGATTCGTTTCTATGTATCGTTCGCTTGTTCCTTTGCCTTTGCAGAACGTCAATTAATGGAAGGTAATGCGAAAATCATTAAATTTATCGCGCGTGATGAAGCCTTGCACTTAACCGGTACCCAGCACATTTTAAACATTATGGCTGCGGGTCAAGACGATCCTGAAATGGCAGAAATTGCAGAAGAATGTAAACAAGAAGCCTATGATCTATTCTTAGCCGCAGCAGAACAAGAAAAAGAATGGGCTGATTACTTGTTCAAAGATGGGTCAATGATTGGTTTGAACAAAGATATTTTGGTGCAATACGTGGAATATATCACTAATATCCGTATGCAAGCCGTTGGTCTTCCATTACCATTTGGTGCACGTTCTAACCCAATTCCATGGATTAACGCATGGCTTGTTTCTGACAACGTACAAGTCGCACCACAAGAAGTCGAAGTAAGTTCTTATCTTGTTGGTCAAATTGACTCTAAAGTCGATACCAATGATTTCGGTGATTTCGATCTTTAATTAATCATCCTACGCAAAGAGCGGTCAATATTTTCATTGTTTAAAACCTTTGAAAAATTGACCGCTCTTTTTGTTTGCATGAATATCAAGGTATGTAATAAACGCGTTGATTAAAAAAATAGCACAATTTAGCTTTCCTACCTTTATCGCTAACACTTTCCTCATAAAACAGATGACTTCATTAAAAAAGGCTTAACAAAAAACCATGCTATGGGTAGAATAGAAGAAACCTGTTTATTTTCAATAAATCACATTCTAATTACAAACTAGCGAGGTAAAGGATATGTCAGAACAAGAAGTGAAAGAATTAGATCTCAATGGCGAAATGCTCGTTCGCCGTGAAAAATTAGCCGCATTACGTAAAAAAGGTAATGCGTTCCCGAATCAATTCCGTCGTGACGCCCTTGCTCAAGATTTACATGATAAGTACGAAGCCGAAGATGGCGAAGTATTAAAAGAAAAAGCCATTGAAGTTGCCGTTGCAGGTCGTATTATGACCCGTCGTGCAATGGGTAAAGCAACCTTTATTACCTTGCAAGATATGAGTGGCAAAATCCAATTATATGTTGCTCGTGATAACCTTCCTGAAGGCGTTTATGCTGAAGATGTCGGTAACTGGGATTTAGGCGATATTATTGGGGTGAAAGGTACACTTTTCAAAACCAAAACCAATGAATTGACTATCAAAACAACGGAAGTTCAACTTTTAACCAAAGCACTTCGTCCATTACCAAACAAATTCCATGGTTTAACCGACATGGAAGCTCGTTATCGTCAACGTTACTTAGATTTAATTTCTAATGAAGAATCTCGTCGTACTTTTGTGATTCGTTCAAAAGTGGTGGCGGGTATTCGTGAATTCTTTATTTCTAAAGGTTTCATGGAAGTTGAAACGCCTATGCTACAAGTGATTCCAGGCGGTGCATCTGCTCGTCCATTTATCACTCACCACAATGCATTAGACGTTGATATGTACCTTCGTATTGCGCCAGAACTTTACTTAAAACGTTTAGTGGTTGGTGGGTTTGAACGTGTATTTGAATTAAACCGTAACTTCCGTAATGAAGGGGTTTCTGTTCGTCATAACCCAGAATTCACTATGCTTGAATACTATCAAGCTTATGCGGATTATCACGATTTAATGGATAACACCGAAGAATTATTGCGCAAACTCGCGATTGATATTCTTGGTACCACCATTGTGAAATACGGTGATTTAGAATTTGACTTCGGCAAACCATTTGAACGTATTACATTACATGATGCAACCATTAAATATGGTGCTGATAAAGGTATCGTAAAAGAAGATCTTTACGACTTCGATCGCGCAAAAGCAACCGCTGAACGCTTAGGTATCGAAGTACAAAAATCTTGGGGCTTAGGCTCTATCGTAAATGCAATCTTTGAAGAAGTAGCTGAGCATCACTTAATTCAACCTACCTTCTTAATGGCGCATCCAGCAGAGATTTCTCCGCTAGCACGTCGTAACGATGAAAACCCTGAAGTGACAGACCGTTTTGAATTGTTCATCGGCGGACGTGAAATTGGTAACGGCTTCTCAGAATTAAACGATGCAGAAGACCAAAACGAACGTTTTGATGCGCAAGTTGCAGCGAAAGAAGCGGGTGATGATGAAGCGATGTTTAAAGATGATGACTTCGTTGTTGCACTTGAACACGGTTTACCACCAACAGCAGGTGAAGGTTTAGGTATCGACCGCTTAGCAATGCTTTATGCTAATGCACCATCTATCCGTGATGTGATCCTATTCCCTGCGATGCGTCAAAAATAATTAAGTTGAAATAACATAAAAGGAAGTCTACGGACTTCCTTTTTTATTGTGTAAAAGTGCGGTCATTTTTAACCGCACTTTTATAAACAAAAAGAGATAACCGCCTTTACGATTATCTCTTTTGCATTCTAAGCTAGATTATTTACCCCAAACTTCTTCTACAATATCACGGATAAATTCAAGTTTCTTCCATTGTTGTTCTTCAGTCAGGATATTACCCTCTTCCGTTGAAGCAAAACCACATTGTGGACTTAAGCAAAGTTGATTGATATCCACATATTGTGCCGCTTCTTTAATACGAGCAATAATTTCATCACGGTTTTCTAACTCGCCCGATTTTGAGGTTACCAAGCCTAACACCACTTGTTGATTCTTAATAAAGCGTAAAGGTTTGAAATCGCCTGCACGATCACTGTCATACTCTAAGAAGAAACCATCCACATTACAGTGACCAAATAAGGTTTCTGCGATAGGCTCATAACCACCTGCAGAGAACCAAGTTGAACGGAAGTTACCACGGCAAATATGCATTGTAATTGCTAAATCAGCCGGTTTTGCTGCCACGATTTTGTTTAACATATACACATAATCTTTGGCGATTTGATCTAAATCTAAACCACGTTCAGTATAGGTTTTACGTTTATCTTCAGCACAGAACTCGCCCCAACTTGTATCATCCAACTGTAAGTTACGGCAACCTAATTTATAGAAGATATTCATCGCATCAATATAAGCATCAGCAATATCATCTAATAACAACTGATTGTTATCTTTATAACGTTCAATTGGCTGATAATCTGTAGCACGTACTGTACAAATTAAATGAAGCATAGACGGAGAAGGAATGGTTAATTTAACTTCAGTCTCCCCTGCCATTTTTTGCAATGCGCGGTAATGTTCAACGAAAGGATGGCTCTCTGAGAAACCGATCTTATCCACAATTTTTAATGTTTTCGGGCGGACATTATCGTGTTTAAATTGCACTGAGAATTTTTCAGCATCCACTTCTTTCACGCCATCTAATGCGGCTAAGAAATCTAAATGCCAAAAAGTACGACGAAATTCACCATCAGTCACCGCATGCAATCCAACATTTTTTTGATGCTCAACCAATTTAGCAATTTCTGCATCTTCAACTTGCGTTAAATCAGCACAAGAAATATCACCGCAACTACATTGATGACGAGCCTGTTTTAAGGTTTCTGGACGTAAAAAACTGCCTACAATATCAAAACGATATGGCGCAGAAGTACGAATAGTGGCATTTGGAAAAAGTTTACTCATTTTGCTTTCCTATATTTAATTCATTCTAATGATAGACTGAGTGTAACAAAATTAACGTCCTCATAAAAGATTTAGACGTCTAGATGGATGTGAATTTTATTGTCATTTTATATGAATAAAATTGATATAAAAAAGAAAAAGTGCGGTTCAAATTTCTCTCAAATTTTGACCGCACTTTCAGTGATTAACGATAATTTACTTGTTCACTATCAGATAAATGAATGGTGGTTTTCGCCAACCGCGTTTCTGAAATCACCTTACCGTGACGAATCGAATAACGTGTAGGAACTTGACGGCGTACAGCATCAAAACCATTTTCTGCTGGCAATACAATAAAGTTTGCACTGTTACCTTCTTTAATTCCATAATCTGTCAAACCTAATGCTTTTGCACTATTTTCAGTGACCAGTTTCAAACCATCATTAATTTGACCATATCCCATTAGCTGGCAAACATGTAATCCCATGTGTAATACCTGTAGCATATTCGCTGTACCAAGCGGATACCAAGGATCAAACACATCATCATGGCCAAAACAAACATTGATGTTATTTTTTAGCATCTCTTTTACTCGTGTTACACCACGACGTTTTGGATAAGTATCAAAGCGTC
>CAKAQT010000012.1:0-13081 GCA_916720325.1 Parahaemophilus parainfluenzae | reverse complement strand
TCAATCTAATCGATAAAAAGAGCGGTCAAAATTCAACGTATTTTTGACCGCTTTTGTCATTGGAGCTAAAAATGGAATCAATGTTTGGTTGGGCGGCGATCAATGCTATTTTAATTGCTTATGGGTTTGGGCAGAAGAAATGGAAATTTCTAATTATCCCCATTGCTGTAAAACTTTGTTTTTGGATAGCCAGCATTTATCATGCCCAGTTATCCTATGAAGAACGTGGGGCAGACTGGAGTCTAGTTGTTGTTGTGATGGATGTCATCGTGAATGTCATCGCAAGTCTCATTGGCGTAGTGATCGGTTTTATCCTTCGCCGAAATAAAACCAAATCAGAGAAATAATTTGTAACCTATAAATGTAGGTAAAACTTACTTAGTAAGAGAAATATTATGGCAAGAGAATTTAAACGCAGCGATCGTGTTGCACAAGAATTACAAAAAGAAATCGCCATCATTTTACAACGGGAAGTAAAAGATCCCCGTATTGGCATGGTAACCGTGTCAGATGTGGAAGTTTCAAGCGATTTAGCGTATGCAAAAGTGTTTGTCACATTTTTGTTTGATCATGATGAAGTGGCGATTGCACAAGGCATGAAAGGTTTGGAAAAAGCAGCACCTTATATCCGTTCATTAGTGGGTAAAGCGATGCGCTTACGCATTGTGCCGGAAATTCGTTTCTTCTACGATCAATCCTTAGTTGAAGGAATGCGTATGTCTAATTTGGTGACAAACGTGATTCGTGAAGACGAGAAAAAACACGTTGAGGAAAATGACTAATGTCGAGACCTCGTAAGCGTGGGCGTGATATTGATGGTGTATTTTTATTAGATAAACCACAAGGCATGTCATCAAATGACATTATGCAAAAAGTGAAACGCGTATTCCAAGCGAATAAAGCAGGACATACCGGTGCGCTTGATCCATTAGCCACAGGTATGTTGCCTATTTGCTTAGGCGAAGCTACGAAGTTTTCTCAGTTTTTATTAGATGCAGATAAACGCTATGTGGTTACAGCAAAATTAGGTGAACGTACGGATACCTCCGATGCAGAAGGACAAGTGGCCGAAACGCGTTCTGTCAATGTGGAAACATCACAAATTTTGACCGCACTTGAACAATTCCGTGGTGACATTTTGCAAGTGCCGACTATGTTTTCTGCGTTAAAGCACAATGGAAAACCGTTATATGAGTATGCTCGCGCAGGCATTACCGTGGAACGTGAAGCACGTCCTATCACGATTTTTGAGCTTAACTTTATCGAGTATCAAGCACCTTTTCTAACTTTAGAAGTGCATTGTTCGAAAGGAACCTATATCCGTACATTAGTGGATGATTTAGGTGAAGTGTTAGGTTGTGGTGCTCATGTGACAGTGTTACGTCGAACTGCAGTTGCGGATTATCCAACAGAAAAGATGATGACATGGGATGCTTTGCAGGCGCTTGCAGAGCAAGGTGATCTTGCTCAACTTGATCAACATCTTTTACCGACAGATACCGCAGTCAGTAAATTACCTGCATTACAGTTAAATGCCGAACAAAGTAAAGGTATCGGCTTTGGACAGCGCGTTAAATTTGCGAATGAAGCAAAATTACATGGTCAAGTGCGGTTGTTTTCGGACAAGAATATCTTTTTAGGCGTGGCACTTGTGGATGATAACAATGTGATTCGTCC
Organism: Parahaemophilus parainfluenzae; assembly: GCA_916720325.1. Classification (GTDB taxonomy): domain Bacteria; phylum Pseudomonadota; class Gammaproteobacteria; order Enterobacterales; family Pasteurellaceae; genus Haemophilus_D; species Haemophilus_D parainfluenzae_W. The sequence continues at coordinate 11,404 of CAKAQT010000012.1, read as the reverse complement.
GCAACGCTTGATTACACAATCTCTCTAATCATTTGCCTTTCTGTTTTAATTCCAGTAATCTCACCTGTAACCTTTTAATTGCAATCTATGTAAATAAGATATTACAGGTGAATTATGGATGTCCTTAACCATTTACGTCAGGAAATTGATGCGCTCGATCGTGAACTGATTCAACTTTTTGCTAAACGCCTCGAATTGGTGACCCAAGTCGGCGAAGTAAAGCATGAAAAAGGTTTGCCGATTTATGCACCAGATCGTGAATTAGCGATGTTACAAGCACGCCGAGAAGAAGCGGCTAAAGCAGGAATCTCTCCACAACTCATTGAAGATGTGCTCCGTCGTTTTATGCGTGAATCGTATTCCAATGAAAATCAATTTGGTTTTAAAACCCTGAACCCTGCCATTAATAAAATTGTTATTGTCGGTGGTTACGGAAAAATGGGACAGTTATTTGCCCGCTATTTGCGTGCTTCCGGTTATCCTATTTCTATTTTAGACCGCAATGATTGGGATGTAGCTGAACGTATTTTAACGAATGCGGATGTTGTTATTGTCTCAGTACCGATTGATCACACGTTAGAAACCATAGAACGTTTAAAACCCTATTTAACGGAAAATATGCTATTGGCGGATCTCACCTCTGTGAAACGATCACCATTGGCTAAAATGTTAGACGTGCATAAAGGGGCAGTGCTTGGGTTGCATCCAATGTTTGGTCCTGATATTGCGAGCATGGCAAAACAAGTGGTTGTGCGTTGTGATGGGCGCTTTAGTGAGCGTTATGAATGGTTGCTAGAGCAAATTCAAATCTGGGGTGCAAAAATTTATCAAATTGATGCAGCAGAGCATGATCACAATATGACATACATTCAAGCATTACGTCACTTTTCCACCTTCGCGAATGGTCTGCATCTTTCCAAACAACCCGTCAATTTAAGCAATTTATTGGTACTATCTTCTCCGATTTATCGTTTGGAATTAGCCATGATTGGTCGTTTATTTGCTCAAGATGCGGCACTTTATGCCGATATTATTATGGATAAGCCAGAAAATTTAGATGTGATTGAAAGCTTGAAACAAACGTATGAAGAGGCGTTACAATTCTTTGAAAAAGGCGATCGACAAGGATTTATTGATGCTTTCCATCAGGTGAGAGAATGGTTTGGGGAATATTCCAATCAATTCTTGCAAGAAAGTCGCCAGTTATTGCAACAAGCTCACGATTTACGACATGTGTAAAATAAAAGTGCGGTTGATTTTCACCGCACTTTTGTTTTGTGGCTTATTGCCTTGCTAAGCGTAAATTTTGCGGAATTTTCTCAAAGTTAGAACGGAATGGATTGATATCCAATCCACCACGGCGCGTATAACGCGCATAGACGGTGAGCCTTTCTGGTTTGGCGTAATGCATCAAGTCACAGAAAATACGCTCGACACACTGCTCGTGAAACTCATTATGTTGACGGAAAGACACGATGTAGCGGAGAAGTTTTTCGCGATCGATTTGTTTACCCACATAATGAATTTGCACGGTTCCCCAATCCGGCTGACTGGTGATAAGACAGTTAGATTTCAATAAATGGCTCACTAAGGTTTCTTCCACCACGTTATCGGACGTACAATTTTGCAAAATATCCGCATTAAATTCGTAGTTGTGGATTTCGATATCCTGATCATCAATGCAATCGCCCGTTAAAGTATCAATACTTTGTCCTTGATAGTGGGATAATGGATGTAAACGTACTTTAACCTCGCCTTGAGCACAAGCACTTAGGTCTTCACGCATCGTGCGTTCTACGCTAGCAAAATCAGCAAATTTACTTTGGTTAAAGCTGTTTAAATAGAGTTTAAAGCTTTTCGATTCAATTAAATTTTCACTGCGATAATCAATTTCCACATCAGCAATGGCGACTTGCGGCAAACCTTTTGGATTTAACCAAGAAATTTCATAGGCTGTCCAAATATCCGCCCCTTGGGTAAATGGCTGTTGTTCGGTTATACCTAAGCCATCACGATTGAGTTTACGAGGCACGGGTTGTAACAAAGTGCGGTCATAATTTGCCGCATATTCTGTTGCTTGACCGAGTTTTAAAGATTGAAGGCTTTTATCTTGATAGTTCATTTGTTTTCCTAAATGACGAAAGCGTTATAAAAAATTCCACGACACATTCGAGACTAATCGACATTGGTCGCATTTAAAGTAAATTACATCAAATAGTGGTGCGTCTAATGCCCAATCGCTACCACATTGCGGGCAACTGCGTTGCTGTTCCAATTCTAAAGAATGGCCACCGACACGGTATAAATAATAATAGGTCGGTATGCCGCTTTCTTTTTCGATTTCAGCAGCAAGGTAGCGTCCATGTTTACTGAGCGTGCTATTAATCTCGGAGATTTCATTTAATGCTTCTTTTTCTAAAGCCGAACCATTCATTTGCAACTGATCGCAGGCCTGCCAATTTTCCTGCCATTTAATCAAATCTTGGCTTAAGTGCGGTTGATTTTTTAGCTGTTTATAGAGCGGAATTGGGGAAAAATCCTCTCCGCTATGTAATGGCGAGCAAGATTGCAAATGTGAGGTATAAAGCATCTGCCATGCAGGATGGCTGCATTCTGCAGTGCTGTCTGCATTTAAATCATCGGCAATAATTTGAAAACCTTGAAAATTTAGACCGCACTTTTCAGCATTTTCCATCGCCAGATTCACAGTTTGGTTATTGTTCTCGGGCAAAAGGCTATCTTGCTCAGGGCAAATAACGCGCATTGCAAAACCTTGTTCGCTGTCTTCCTCCATCAAATAAAGCGGGATTTCACGGCCGATAATTTGTCCGTTATAACGCCATTGGTCGATGACTGCATTGAGCAAACGGCTTTGTTGGCCAATATCATTTTCTAAGGCGGTCAATTTAAAAAAGGGTTCGATCAGATACATAATTACAGATTGTGCAAGATTTCTTCGATTTGTTTTAAACCGTTTAAGCGGGTTTCACTTAAGCGAGAGGCAATACCAAGCTCATCAAAAAATTGACGAATATTAAATTGTTGTAATTGGTTGCTGGTTTGTCCATTGATATTTTGCAGTAACAACCATAACAAGCCATTCATAATGCGTGCTTCACTGTAAGCTTGAAATTTAAACGTATCGTCATATTGTGGAATGGCTATAAACCAAAGTCCCGCTTCACAGCCTTGAATTGATTGCATTTGAGCCAATTCATCTGGAGAGGGTTGAGGAAGGTGTTTACCGGCTTGAATAATGAAACGGTAACGATCTTCCCAATTTTTTGCCTGTTTAATGTTTTCTAGCATGTTAATAACTCTAAGGATTTATCTAGTGCAGCAAAAAAAGCGTCCACATCTTGTGGGCTGTTATAAGGCGCAAAAGAAAGTCGTAGTGTAGTGCGCTCACCAAGGCGGGCTAAATAAGGTTGTGCACAATGTTCACCAACGCGTAACGCAATTTTTTGTTCGCTTAAGAGGGTAGCAAGATCGGATGCTGCAATCCCATCAAAAACAAAACATACAACAGAACTTGCTTGTGGTGAATTGAATAAACGACAATTCGGATAGTTTTTCAATAGCACTTTACTTTGCTCGGCAAGCTCAATAGCATGTGTCTCAGCTGCCTGAAAATCCCATTTTTTGAGCCAATCTAATACTGCACCAAAGCCAATCACGCCAGCAATATTAGGTGTGCCCGCCTCTAATCGATAAGGCAAATCAGCAAAGGTAATACATTCATGGGATACGCGCTCAATCATTTTTCCACCGTAAAAAAGCGGTTGTAGCAGGGAAAGTGAGCTTAATTTTCCGCTTAATATACCAATGCCGTTTGGTCCATAAATTTTGTGTGCCGAAAAGGCAATAAAATCCGCATCTAATGCCTGCAAATCAATTTGTATATGGCTAATAGCCTGAGCGGCATCCACTAAAACGAGCGCATTACTATGTTGACGGATTACTCGAATTAAATGTTGGATATGTTGTTCTGTTCCCGTTACGTTGGAAACAAAATTGAGTGCCACTAATTTGGTTTTCTCATTTAAGGCTGCAATTAAGGCATTTTCATCAATTAACCAATTATCCAAAATAGGCAACACTTGAATTTTTGCCCCGCATTTTTTCGCTGTCTCATGCCACGTAACAAAATTAGCATGATGATCTGCTTGGCTAATTAAAATCTCGTCATCTGCATGCAAAGAGGGGAGTAAACCGTTGGCAACCAAATTAATGCTATGCGTCGTCCCAGAAGTCCAAATCACCGCTTTTTCATCTTCCGCATTAATTAAGGTTTTGACTAGGTGACGAGCATTTTCATATTGTGCTGTTTGTGCAGCTTCATACTGACTACGATGTACGGAGCCAGCTGATTGATAAAAAGTACTTGTTGCATCAATTAATGCTTGAGGTTTTAGTGCTGTCGCCGCATTATCCAGATAGACCACAGCATTTGGCGATTTAAAATAAGGAAATTCATTTTTAAATGATTGATAATCAAAAGCCATGTTGACCTCCATGTTTACTTGCTTTGTTCTGTTTGCGCCATTCATAAGGGGCTGTAGGGTTAGGATCACGCCATAAGCCAATTTTTTGTTGTTGTGCAAAATCTTGAGCCTGAAAGTAGAGTGGATTTTTAGCATATTGCGGATAAACCCACGCCATGCCGTTTTTTACCATTTCTAAGTTGATGTTTTGTTCTTGCAGGTAAACCGTTGCCAAAATACGCTGGTAGCGATCATAACCAGAAACCGACAACGTCACATTTTGTTTGAAAACCAGCTGGGAAAGATATTGTTTAGCTTTCTTTCCAAATGGTTGGCCTTTTTCCGGAGCATCAATTTCTTGTAATCGCACTTTGAGTTGTTTTTTAGTGGGTAAGAGGCAAGTTAAGGTATCGCCATCACTTACACCAACGACCCAGCACGCCATTTGGCGTTCAGCCGCTATTGAAAATGGCGTCCAAAGTGCGGTTAAAATTAGGGTTAAAAATAAGAAGAATTTTCTAATCATTTGGAATTTCTTTGATCTGCATCGTAAAATTTCGCTAAAATGGATGGGTAATTTTAACAAAAAAGCGTAAAATAATTTTTAATTATTATTAAAAAAGTTGATAGAGGAAATATGTTACTCCAAAAAGGCGTTCAACTCGCTCGTTCGCTCATCATTTTATACATTATGTTACTACTCGGCAATTTGATTTCTCACTACATTCCAGTGGGGATTCCTGGCAGTATTTGGGGGTTATTATTACTTTTTTTAGGTTTAACAACCCATGTGATTCATCTGGAATGGATTTATTTCGGTTCGAGCTTATTAATCCGCTACATGGCGGTGCTTTTTGTACCGGTGAGTGTTGGTATTATCAAGTATTATGATTTACTCGTTGCGCAATGGAAAATTTTACTCATTCCAAATATTCTTAGTACCTTTTTAACACTTTTTGTGATTGCATTTATAGGAAACTATTTATTTTACAAACAATCTTTTAGCCATAAACGTAAAAAAGTATTGGAAAAACGTAATCTTCAAGCAGACTAAGGTTTTATTATGCAGTATGCAATTTATCTTTATACCGGTTTAACGATTTTCGGATTTTGGCTCGCACTACAAATCAGTAAACGTTGGAAATCGATGATTTTCAATACTTTTGTGCTAACGGTATCCATTCTTGTGCTGATTTTAGTGGTTAGCGGTATTCCTTATGATGATTATATGGCAGGTAATGCGCCGATTAATAATTTATTAGGATTGAGTATTGTCGCACTGGCATTACCGTTGTATGAACAAATTCGTCAAATTGCGAAACAATGGAAAATTATCCTTTCAGTAGTCGCATTGGCCTCAATATTTTCAATGTTTACCGGGGCTATTTTTGCCATTATTTTAGGTGCAAGCCCTGAAATGGTTGCGACGGTATTACCAAAATCAATTACTACGCCAATTGCAATGGAAGTAGCTTCACATTTAGGCGGCATTCCTGCCGTGACGGCGGTAGGTGTGGTTGTCGCCGGTTTACAAGGGTCGGTTTTTGGTTATCTCATCTTGAAAAAAGTTGGGATTAAACAACAAGAAGCAGTCGGTTTATCTGTTGGTGCGGTTTCTCACGCATTAGGTACGGTAAGTTGTATGGAAGCCGATCCAAAAGCGGGTAGTTATAGTTCGATTTCTTTGGTACTTTGCGGTATTATGAGCTCTATTTTAGCGCCCTTAGTATTCTATGTTATTCGTTTATTTTTATGAGAACCCAATTAGCTGATTTTTGGACTGAACGTTTCCTTCCTGATCCGCCTCGCGAAAAAGATCACCGACCTCCATTTCGTCGTGATCGCGGACGGATTTTACATTCTGCCGCTTTCCGTTGTTTACAAGCCAAAACACAGATTCATGCTGTGGGAGAAAATGATTTTTATCGCACTCGTTTAACCCATTCCCTTGAAGTGGCACAAATCGGTAGCAGCCTTGTTTCCCAATTAAAATTTGCGGAAAGTTATGTTGCTATTTCAGACCAGCTTCATATTGAAAAAAGTGAATTACAGAAACAACTCAAACCTTTATTACCAAGCAATGATTTAATTGAAAGTTTGTGCTTTGCACATGATATTGGTCATCCACCGTTTGGTCATGGTGGGGAAGTGGCGCTTAATTATATGATGCGTAACCACGGTGGTTTTGAAGGCAATGCACAGACATTTCGTATCATTACTAAACTTGAACCTTATACTGAAACAGCAGGGATGAATTTAACGCGTCGTGCTATTTTAGGCGTGGTGAAATATCCGAATATTTTAGACTTATCTTCACCACAATATGCCCAGTTGCCGCATACTGAAAACGCTGATCCTCGTTATGTCAAAATTAGCGACTGGAAGCCTGGAAAAGGGTTATTCCGTGATGACGTCACAATGTTTACGTGGCTGTTGCAAAACCTTTCTGAAAATGACCGCACTTTGTTTGGTTCATTTCAAAAAGTGCGGTCAAATCCTGCTGAGTTTTTAAAAACACAATTTAAATCGTTAGATTGCAGCATTATGGAATTGGCGGATGATATTGCGTATGGCGTGCATGATTTAGAAGATGCGATTGTGACCGGTGTAGTAAATCAACATCAATGGCAAGAAGCATTGGCTGAACTTAAAACGATTCCTTCAGATTGGTTGGCAAAAAATATAGAACAAGTCAGCCAACGATTATTTTCCAACCATCATTTCGAGCGTAAAAATGCCATTGGTGCATTAGTGAATTTCTTTATCACTCATGTACGTTGGAAAGTCACCGGCAATTTTGATGAGCCTTTGTTACGTTATAACGCAGAACTGCCGCAAGATGTGATTGCCGCATTAAATGTATTCAAAAAGTTTGTGTGGAAATACGTGATTCGCCATGTGGAAACGCAACGTATTGAATATAAAGGCCAACGCATTCTCACCGAAATGTTCCAGATTTTTGAGTCTGACCCAGAACGTTTATTGCCAACGAATACCGCTAATCGTTGGAGAAATGCGCCGGAGCAGGGTAAAAAACGTATTATTTGTGACTATATCGCTGGCATGTCAGATGCTTATGCCTTAAAGGTTTATCATCAGCTATAAAGTGCGGTTATTTTTATTGATATTTTGAATTTATAGGACAATTTTGTGGCATTAATTAGTTTAACTAACGCTTATCTTTCTTTTAGTGATCACCCGTTACTTGATCATGCTGAACTGCATATTGAACCGAATGAGCGCGTATGTTTGGTGGGACGTAACGGGGCAGGTAAATCAACGTTATTAAAAATTATTGCACAGCAAGTCACCATGGATGACGGTAAAGTGCAGTATGAAAAAGATTTAGTGGTTTCCCGTTTAGAACAAGATCCGCCACGTCACGCTGAAGGGAATGTATTTGATTATGTGGCAGAAGGCATTGAGCATTTAGCGGGTTTATTAAAGGAATACCACCATATTTCACAAGAGTTGACACAAAATTATAGTGAACAAACTCTTAACCAACTAGCACAGGTGCAAGCCAAATTAGAGCATGCTAACGGCTGGCAGTTTGAAAATAAAATCAATGAAGTCCTGCAGAAGCTAGAGTTAAATCCTGATACTAAATTAGCGGATTTATCTGGCGGTTGGTTGCGTAAAGCCGCCCTTGCTCGTGCCTTGGTGTGTAATCCTGATTTCTTGTTATTAGATGAACCGACTAACCACTTGGATGTGGATGCAATCGAATGGTTAGAAAACTTCTTATTAGAATTTACTGGGAGCATTGTGTTTATTTCTCATGACCGTTCTTTTATCCGCAAAATGGCGACTCGTATTGTGGATTTAGACCGCGGTAAATTAGTGTCTTATCCTGGTGATTATGATTTATACCTCACCACGAAAGAAGAAAACTTACGTGTCGAAGCGTTACAAAACGAGCTTTTTGATAAACGTTTAGCACAAGAAGAGGTTTGGATTCGTCAAGGTATTAAAGCTCGCCGTACGCGTAATGAAGGCCGCGTGCGCGCCTTAAAAGCCATGCGTGAAGAACGTCGCCAACGTCGTGAAGTGATGGGAACCGCCAAGTTACAATTAGATAACTCAAGTCGTTCTGGCAAAATTGTGTTTGAAATGGAAGATGTAAGCTATGAAATTGAAGGAAAACAACTTCTCAAAGATTTCAGCACGACCATTTTACGTGGCGATAAAATTGCATTGGTTGGCCCAAATGGCTGCGGAAAAACCACATTTATTAAACTTTTATTAGGTGAAATAAAGCCAACTAGCGGCCGCATTCATTGTGGTACAAAATTAGATATCGCTTATTTTGACCAATATCGCGCTGATCTTGATCCAGAAAAAACGGTAATGGATAACGTTGCCGATGGCAAACAGGATATTGAGGTCAATGGTGTAAAACGTCATGTGTTGGGCTATTTGCAGGATTTCTTATTTCCACCGAAACGCGCGATGACACCCGTCAAAGCGCTTTCAGGTGGTGAACGTAACCGTTTGTTATTGGCTAAATTATTACTGAAACCGAATAATCTATTGATTCTCGATGAACCAACCAATGACTTGGATGTAGAAACCTTAGAATTATTGGAAGAAATTCTCACGGATTATCAAGGCACCTTATTGATTGTCAGCCATGATCGTCAGTTTATTGATAATGTCGCGACGGAGTGTTATTTCTTTGAAGGCGACGGCGTATTGAATAAATACGTGGGCGGTTTCTTTGATGCAAAAGGACAACAAGCCAATTACTTTGCGATGAAAGCAGAGCAAGAGACCCAAAAATCCAAAAAAGAAGCACCAAAAGCACAGGAAAGTGCGGTCAAAAATGACGTTGTTTCTCAAAAGCCGAAATCCGTTAAACTTTCTTACAAAGATCAACGTGAGCTGGAACAACTTCCACAGCTATTGGAAGAATTGGAAGAGAAAATCACTGCACTTCAAGCTGAAATTGGTGACCCTCACTTTTTCCAACAAGCTCATGATGTAACGGATGCGAAGCTTAAAGAATTAGCGGACGCTGAAGCAGAACTTGAAACAGTCTTCCTTCGTTGGGAAGAGTTGGAAGAGAAAAAGACTCAAGCAGAAGCAAAATAGGGTATAGGCAAAAAAGAAACCGAGCTAAATAGCTCGGTTTTTTATTAAATATTACTGATAAAAATCACCAAAATAATTACTGGAACCACAAACTTAACATAGTTAAACCAAATTGTGGTGAAGACTGAATTCGGTGTCGAAGAGAGCTCTTTTTTTGCATCGTCTTTTAACACAAAACCAACGAAAATCGCACAACCAAGAGCGGTCAGCATGAATAGGATATTGCCGCTGACGAAATCGAAGGCATCAAAAATGCTTTTACCGAAAATGGTGACATCTTTCCAAAGGTTATCACCTAGAATAGATGGCACGTTACCTAATAAGAAAATCCCCATTAAGGTAACAAAAATCGCTTTACCACGGCGCATTCTGAGTTTTTCTTGTAATGCGGTGATGATGACTTCGTAAATCGTAATTGATGTGGTTAATGCCGCAATAAGCAATAAGCCGAAGAACACGATAGCAAAGAATTTACCCGCCCATAAATGTGAAAATACAATTGGTAAACTTTGGAAAACCAAAGTTGGGCCAGCGTTAGGTTCAATGCCGAATGTGAATAATGACGGGAAGATCATAAAACCACATAACACAGCAATAATGGTATTGGTAAAACCTGTAATAACGGCTGTATGAATAAGGTTTTCTTCCTTATTTAAATAGCTGGAGAGGGTAATTAATACACCGAAGCCAAGGCTTAATGCGAAGAACACTTGACCTAATACGAAAATGAATAATTTAGGTGTGATTTTGCTGAAATCAGGTTTTAAGTAGAAAGTTACACCTTCCATTGCACCCGGTAAGGTGAGGTTACGAATTACCATACCAATTAGGAAGATAAAGAGTAATGGCATTAAGTATTTTACAGAACGCTCAATCCCGCCTATGATGCCTTTCGCTAAAATAATGTAATTCACTGCCACAAACAGGAAGGTGTAGAGCATGATTTCCCATGGGCTGTTGCTGATGTGTAAATCGTAGAAATCTTTGGCCACTTCTTTTGTAATTGGGGCACTGATATCAAGGGTATTATTCATCAGGCTGATGATATAAGACATCACCCAACCACCTAATACCATGTAATAAGCCATGATACCAAATGCGCCAAGAAGCCCCATGTAACCAAGAATCTTCCAATATTTGGAGATGTTTTTACCTTTATCTTGGATTTTGTCGCCAAAGGCATCAATAGAATTCACACGCAAACGCCGGCCGATGACGTTTTCCACTAAAATCATCGGAATACCAATCACAATCATCGCGATACAAAAGAGGAGTACGTAAGCACCGCCGCCATTTTCACCCACTAAATAAGGAAAGCGCCAAGTGGCTCCAAAGCCAACTGTCGCACCCGCAACGGTGAGCACATAAGTTAGTCGGCTAGACCAAGTTTGGCGAGATTGATTGTTTGTTGTCATAATATATTCCGTTTGATTTTATTCGTTTAATATTCTGTTTTTTCTTTGTATTCGCAGAGATCTTCAATAATGCAAGCCCCACAGCGAGGTTTGCGGGCAATGCAGGTATAGCGCCCGTGCAAAATAAGCCAGTGATGCACATCCACTTTAAATTCTTTAGGCACAACTTTGAGCAGTTTTTCCTCCACTTTTACCACATCTTTACCAGGGGCAAAATTCGTGCGGTTGCATACGCGAAAAATATGCGTATCTACTGCAATAGTCGGATGACCGAAAGCCGTATTTAATACCACATTCGCTGTTTTTCTACCTACACCTGCAAGAGCTTCTAAGGCCTCTCGATTATCGGGTACTTTACCATTATGTTTTTCAACTAAATCACGGCAGGTTTTAATGATATTTTCTGCTTTG
>CAKAQT010000011.1:0-13249 GCA_916720325.1 Parahaemophilus parainfluenzae | reverse complement strand
GCAAACAAGCACAACGTTGGGCTTATTTACGTGGTGGATTTGATTATAAAGACAACCAAATCAATCTATTAGGTAATGATGCGAGCTTTAATTTAGATAGCAAAAACGGTAACGTAACCGATGCAGACTACCAACTTGTAGGACGTCAAGGTCGCGGTAAAGCACAAGAAATTGAGTTAGGTGATGATTACCGCTTAATGAAAAACGCGACATTTACCTCTTGTTTACCCAATGATAATGCGTGGGCGGTTGATGCCTCTGAGATTCGTCAGCACATTAAAGAAGAATATGCCGAATTTTGGCATGCACGTTTTAAAGTATTAGGCGTGCCGGTGTTCTACACCCCTTATCTACAATTACCGATAGGTGATCGTCGCCGTTCAGGTTTATTAATGCCAACCGTTGGTCATTCTAGCCGTGATGGTTATTGGTATAAACAGCCGGTTTATTGGAACATTGCACCAAATTATGATGCCACATTTGCACCAAAATATATGTCTCGTCGTGGTTGGCAATTAAATGGTGAATTCCGTTATTTAACACCCGTTGGTGAAGGTAGACTTGCTGGCGAATATTTAGGACGTGATCGTTATGATGAATATACCAGTGATAATCGTAAGCGTCATTTGTTCTATTGGAACCATAATTCCTCTTTTCTTGAAAACTGGCGTTTAAATGTTGATTACACTAAGGTAAGTGATAAACGTTATTTCACTGATTTTGATTCAGATTATGGTGACAGTACTGATGGTTATGCAAATCAATACGCACGTATTGCTTACTATAAACCTAATTACAACTTCGCGATTTCAGCACGTCAGTTCCAGATTTTTGATGAAGTCGATATCGGGCCTTACCGAGCGATGCCACAAATCGACTTCAATTATTATAAAAATGATTTGGCGAATGGCTGGGTCGATTTTAAATTATTTTCGCAAGCAGTACGCTTTGATAATGATAGTACCTTGATGCCGACAGCATGGCGTTTTCATGTTGAACCAAGCTTGTCTACAGCAATGTCAAATAAATATGGTAGCTTGAACATTGAGACTAAACTTTACGCGACTCATTATAACCAGAAAAAAGGCTCTTCTTCTGCTGCAGAAGAGGTACAAAAATCCGTAAATCGCGTATTACCGCAATTAAAAGTGGATTTACAAACGGTTTTAGCGAGCAACAAAACCTTATTTGATGGCTATACACAAACGCTTGAACCTCATATTCAATATTTGTATCGACCATACAAAGACCAAAGTAATATTGGTTCAAAACGTGTAAATAATTACCTCGGTTTTGGTTATGATTCCGCTTTAGTTCAACAAGATTATTATTCTCTATTCCGCGATCGTCGTTATAGTGGTTTAGACCGTATTTCATCAGCAAACCAGGTGACAGTGGGGGGAACAAGCCGTTTTTATGATAAAAATGCCGATGAGCGTTTTAATTTCTCAGCAGGGCAAATTTATTATTTAACCGCCTCCAGAATCGATGATAATCCAAGTAATCGTACACCAAAATCCTCTTCTTCTTGGGCGTTGGAGTCTAACTGGAAAATTAGTAATAAATGGAATTGGCGAGGTAGCTACCAATATGATACGTTGCTAGATAAAGCATCATTGGCGAATAGCAGTTTGGAATTTAACCCGATGAAGAATAATCTGATTCAGTTAAATTATCGTTATGCAAGTAAAGAGTACATCAACCAAAATTTGGGTGCTTCTGCTAACCGTTACCAACAAGACATTAAACAGATTGGTGTTGTGGCTGCATGGGAAGTCTCAGATAATTGGGCGCTTGTGGGAAAATATTATCAAGATATTGCGTTGAAAAAACCGGTTGAGCAATATGTGGGCGTGCAATATAACTCGTGCTGTTGGTCTGTTGGTGTCGGGGCGAGACGTTATGTCACCAGTCGCCAGAATCAACGTGACGATCAAGTCGTTTATGATAACAGCATTGGTGTTACCTTTGAATTACGCGGTTTAGGTGAAAATGATCACCAAAGCGGTATTGAAGAAATGCTAGAAAAAGGAAAACTTCCTTATATTCAAGCATTTAGCTTATAGTTGAATGAATAAAGGCTACCAAAAGGTAGCCTTTTCGTTTAGAAGTGCGGTTAAAAAAGACGAGGATTCTTGACCGCACTTTGTTTATTTTTTTCGTTTTGCTCGAGGGTGGGCTTGATCATACACTTCTGCAAGATGTTGGAAATTCAAATGTGTATAAATTTGTGTGGTGGACAAATTGCTGTGCCCTAAAAGCTCTTGAACAGCACGCAAATCTGAACTCGCTTCCAGCATGTGAGTAGCAAAAGAGTGGCGTAGTTTGTGTGGATTGAGATGGCTGTTTAATCCTTGGCGAATGCCCCAGCTTTCCATTCGTTTTTGAATAGAACGATGAGTAAGGCGATTTCCCTGTTGGCTCACAAAAAGGGCTTCATCTTTTGGATTAAATAAAGGGCGTACTTTCAACCATTGTTGAATTGCATGAGAAGCATAGCGTCCAAAAGGCACAATACGTTCTTTGTTTCCTTTACCAATCACTCTGACTTCACGTACACGCGTGTTAATGCTATTAAGGTTTAAGCCTTGCAATTCAGATAAGCGAAGCCCTGAGCTATACATCAATTCCATCATCGCACGATCACGCAAATCAATGGGATCTTTGCTGTCATTTGAAAGCAATTTTTGGACCTGTTCAGCATCAATATTTTTCGGTAAATGCTTGCCTTGTTTCGGTGCTGAAATACCCGTTGCCGGATTCACTTTCAGTTGACCTTGCTGCACAAGATAGCTGAAGAACTGACGAAGAGCAGACAAACGTAATGCTAAGCTCTTTTCTTTTAAACCTTGCTTACGGCTTTCCGCCAAAATAAGACGAACCACACTAGGATTCACTTGCTGCCAATGTTGAATACCTTTTTCAGCCAAAATCGCTAAAATCGCATCCAGTTGATGTTGATAATTAGTGAGAGTATGTGGGCTTACTTGGCGTTCAATTCGCAAGTAATCCCAATATTGATTGAGGAGTGTATGCATTAGAGAGTTAATTCAAACAAACTTTTTTTCGTGTTTAGCTTAAATCCTTCGCGTTCTAAAATACTCTGTTGAGCTTGGCTTAATTCCGCCACTAAACGGTTAGATTGTGTATAACGGACAAACTCTTTTGCTTTAGAAATAAGCGCTGCATAAATCTCGGCTTGATGTTTATCTTCCTTCACAAAAATATCAGTTAATTGCCAATAGCGTTGTAGTTGTAAAGAAGATAAGCGAGGATAAAGTTGAACAAAACCAATCGCCTGTGCATTTTCGTTTACTGCAATAAAAAACATGCTTTCATTAAAACGCATACGATTCGTTAGAAAGGTTAAAGTGCGGTCAGGATTTTCACTCATTCCGTTGGCAAGTCGATAGGCTTCAAAGAGTGGAGCAAGCACTTCTATATTCCATTGTTCGGCTTTGAAAATTTTCATTGTTACCAGACCTATTTTCCGTTTATTTATAAAATTGTTTATTTTTTATCGGTTCCGTACAGTAGATTGTAGCTTTTTAGCACAAAATAATCATCATTTCCCCAAAAAAATTTTCAAAATGTGATTTTGCACAAAGAAATCTGCCCAAAGTTTGGTATAGTAAACACACTTTTTATTTATTCAATATGGAGAAACAAAAATGGCACGTCGTCCTTTAGTGATGGGTAACTGGAAATTAAACGGTTCCAAAGCCTTTACCAAAGAATTAATCGAAGGATTAAAAGCTGAATTACAAGGTGTAACGGGTTGTGATGTGGCAATTGCCCCACCTGTTATGTACTTGGGTACAGCTGAAGCGGTACTTGCAGGCAGCCAAATTGCTTTAGGTGCACAAAACGTTGATGTGAATGTTAAAGGTGCTTTCACCGGTGATATTTCAACTGAAATGTTAAAAGATTTTGGTGCAAAATACATCATTATCGGTCACTCTGAGCGTCGTACTTATCACAAAGAAAGTGACGAATTTGTAGCGAAAAAATTTGGTGCATTAAAAGAAGCAGGTTTAGTACCAGTATTATGTATTGGTGAAACTGAAGCTGAAAACGAAGCAGGTAAAACTGAAGAAGTATGTGCGCGTCAAATTGATGCAGTCATCAATGCATTAGGTGTAGAAGCATTTAATGGTGCAGTGATTGCTTACGAACCAATTTGGGCAATCGGCACGGGCAAATCAGCAACTCCAGCACAAGCACAAGCTGTTCACGCATTTATCCGTGGTCACATCGCAGCAAAATCACAAGCTGTAGCAGATCAAGTGATCATTCAATACGGTGGTTCAGTAAATGATGCTAACGCAGCAGAATTATTCACTCAACCAGATATCGATGGTGCATTAGTGGGCGGTGCTTCACTTAAAGCGCCTGCGTTTGCAGTAATCGTGAAAGCAGCTGCAGCAGCGAAAAACTAATTTTTCTTGTTCTACAAGAAATAAAAAAGTGCGGTCAATTTTAACCGCACTTTTTGTTTTTGATTAATGCTGATTACGCTCCCATAAATCAGCATACTTCACAAAGGTGGAGTGGGCCGAAAGTACCGCAAGCAGAAAACCTTGTCTTCCATCTAAGAAGCCCGCTTTTAAAATGTACATTTTGACAAAGCACCCGATGGCATGACTGACACCTTGCCACAATGTTGCTTTTTTACCTTTTGCTTGGCGTTGATCTGCCCAAGCTTTGGCGTAGCCCGCAGATTTCACCAAATAGTGATGAATGCTTTTATAGGTGAAATGCTCCAGATCGCCAGTTAATTTCTGTACTTTCGTGTTTTCAGGATAAACTACTTTTTCATGTACCAGAGAATCGTTATATCCCGCATAATTTGTACGATATAAACGCACCACATAATCAGGATACCAACCTGAATGACGAATTTCACGTCCAAACACTTCACTCACCCGAGGAATATCATAAACCGTATTTGGCGCATCTTGTTGAATCGCTTGTTGAATGGATTCACGCAGTTTTGGTGTGACACGTTCATCGGCATCTAACCACAAAACATAATCACTGGTGACATATTGTTGTGCCCGTTGGCGTTGTTTGCCAAAACCAGGCCAATCAGAATGCGAATAAAATTTTGCACCATATTGTTCCGCGATTTCTTGGGTGTTATCAGTACTGCCTGAATCGACAATAATGATTTCATCTACCCAATCTTTTACCGTATCAAGACATTGAGCAAGATCTGCCGCTTCATTTTTGACAATCATGGCAACGCTAATTGTTGGCATATTTTGATCCTTTTTTTGTTATACTAGCCGAAACTTTTGTAAGTATAACCGAATTTATTTTATGTGGCGTTTTTTTTATACCGGCCTGATGTATCTGATTCAGCCTTTTGTGCTGCTATTCATGTTACTACGAAGTCTCAAAGCTCCGAATTATCGCAAGCGTTTAGGTGAGCGATATGGTATTTATGCGAATCTTGTTAAGCCTGCAGAAGATGGGATCGTCATTCATGCTGCATCGGTAGGGGAAGTGATCGCCGCTACGCCGCTAGTAAAACGTATTCAGAAAGACTATCCGCATTTACCAATCACATTTACAACGGTCACGCCAACAGGCTCTGAACGCGTAAAAGCTGCGTTCGGGGAAACTGTGACGCATTGTTATTTGCCCTACGATTTACCTTGTGTCATCAATCGTTTTATTGATTTTATTCAACCTAAAGTATTCATTGTCATTGAAACGGAACTTTGGCCAAATTTGATTGATTGTTTGGCTCATCGAAATATTCCTTTCATTGTGGCGAATGCGCGCCTTTCTGCACGTTCAGCCAGACGCTATGGCAAAGTCAAACAATACTTGCAGTATATGCTTTCTCAAATCAGCTTGATTGCGCCACAAGATAGCATCAGTGGAAAGCGTTATTTAGAGTTAGGTTATGAGAAAGATCGTCTGCAATTAACCGGCAATATTAAATATGATCTTGTGGTTAGTGACGAATTACTCAAAGACATTGAAGCACTTCATGAGAGCTGGGCGAAAGATCGTCAGATTTGGATTGCCGCGAGTACGCACGAAGGGGAAGAAGAACTCATTTTACAAGCGCATCATTTGTTACTGAAAAAACATCCAAACTTGCTGTTATTGCTAGTGCCTCGTCATCCTGAACGTTTTAATCCTGTGGCGGATTTAATTGAAAAAGCCAACTTTAACTTTATTCGTCGTTCAACGGGGGAGATTCCTTCAGAAAATACCCAAGTGATTCTGGGTGATACCATGGGCGAGTTGATGTTGATGTATGGTATTTCAGATATTGCGTTTGTTGGCGGAAGTTTGGTCAAACATGGGGGACATAATCCTTTAGAGCCTTTGGCATTTAAATTACCCGTTGTGAGTGGAAAGCATACCTTCAATTTCCCTGAAGTTTTTACTTCGCTCTTAGAAGTGCAAGGTGTGTTGCAAATCAACTCAACAGAAAAAGCATTGTCAGAGATTATTGATAAGTTATTGAATTCTAAAGGGGCACGTCAACGTTTAGGCAATGCAGGCTACGAGGTATTAATCGAAAATCGTGGCGCATTACAGCGTCTTTTAGATTTGCTTCATCCTTATTTAACGAATATTTCGGAG
This sequence comes from Parahaemophilus parainfluenzae, assembly GCA_916720325.1. GTDB lineage: Bacteria > Pseudomonadota > Gammaproteobacteria > Enterobacterales > Pasteurellaceae > Haemophilus_D > Haemophilus_D parainfluenzae_W. The sequence goes on along the minus strand of CAKAQT010000011.1, from coordinate 6,643 downwards.
AACCATAAATGACAAGCGTAATTTACCCTGGCACGTTTGACCCGATTACCAACGGGCATTTAGATATAATTACGCGAAGTGCGGTCATTTTTCCGAAAGTTTTTGTTGCGGTGGCGAATAGTCCGAGCAAAAAGCCATTATTCTCATTGGAAGAACGCATTGAGCTGGTTCGTCAATCGGTTGCTCATTTACCCAATGTGGAAGTATTTGGATTCTCTGATTTACTCGCAAATGAAATCAAAGCGAAAAAGATTACCGCCATTATTCGTGGCGTGCGCACAACGACGGACTTCGAATATGAATTACAACTGGCTGCGTTAAACCGTTTATTAACCGATGGTGTGGATAGTTTGTTCTTCCCTCCAACAGAAAAATGGGCGTTTGTGTCTTCCACGATTGTACGAGAAATTTATTTGCATCATGGTGATGTGAAAGAACTGGTGCCGGAAGCCGTCTATTTAGCCTTAAAAGCACGTCGTGAATGAAAAAAACACTTCTAATTTTAACCGCACTTTTAGCGTTAACTGGTTGTGGTACGGTGGTGAAATTAATCGATCCATCGGAAAAATACACACCTTACGCGGGTGCGGCTTATGATTTAGAGATGGCACAAAAATGGGGCTTACCTATTTTAGATTTGCCACTGTCATTTTTATTAGATACCGCATTGTTGCCTTATGCGTGGTCAAATTAATTTGCATTAAGATATGAAACTCAATCCTCAACAACAACAGGCTGTCGAATATGTCAGCGGGCCTTGCTTGGTGCTGGCAGGCGCAGGCTCTGGCAAAACTCGCGTGATCATCAATAAGATTGCTCATTTGATTGAACACTGTGGTTATTTACCTAAACAGATCGCCGCTGTGACCTTTACCAACAAAGCCGCTCGTGAAATGAAAGAGCGTGTAGCCCATTCCATTGGTAAAGAAAAATCCAAAGGATTGATTGTTTCCACTTTCCATACCTTAGGTTTCGACATTATCAAACGGGAATATAAAGCCTTAGGCTTTAAATCGAATATGACCTTGTTTGATGAGCACGATCAACTTGCCTTACTAAAAGAACTGACGGCAGATGTGCTGCAAGAAGATAAAGACTTACTGCGTGAATTAATTTCCGTTATTTCCAACTGGAAGAATGATTTGGTTTCGCCAAAACAGGCTTATGCCTTAGCGAAAGATGCCAAATATCAAACCTTTGCAAAATGTTATGAGCGTTATGCTACGCAAATCCGTGCTTACAATGCGTTGGATTTTGATGATTTAATTATGTTGCCGACCTTGCTTTTCAAACAGAACGAAGAAGTGCGGTCAAAATGGCAGGAGAAAATCCGTTATTTGTTGGTGGATGAATACCAAGATACCAATACCAGCCAATATGAACTGATTAAATTACTGGTAGGCGAGCGAGCTTGCTTTACGGTGGTGGGGGATGACGATCAATCCATTTATTCTTGGCGAGGTGCTCGACCGCAAAACATGGTGCGCTTGCGTGATGATTTTCCGCGTTTGCAAGTCATTAAATTAGAACAAAATTACCGTTCCACTCATCGTATTTTGCATTGTGCTAACATTTTGATTGATAACAACGAGCACGTATTCGACAAAAAGCTTTTTTCCAATTTGGGCGAAGGTGAAAAATTACAAGTCATTGAAGCGAAAAATGAAGAGCATGAAGCTGAACGCATTGTGGCGGAATTGATCGCTCATCGTTTTAGCCGTAAAACCAAATTTAAGGATTATGCGATTTTGTATCGCGGTAACCATCAATCCCGCTTATTGGAAAAAGTGCTGATGCAAAACCGTATTCCATACAAAATTTCTGGTGGCACGTCTTTTTTCTCTCGTGCTGAAATTAAGGACATGATGGCCTACTTGCGCTTAGTGGTGAATCAAGATGATGATGCAGCTTTCTTGCGTATCGTAAATACCCCAAAACGAGAAATTGGTACTGCAACACTGCAAAAATTAGGCGAGTTGGCACAAGAAAAACATATCAGCTTATTTGAGGCGATTTTTGAGTTTGAACTGATGCAACGTGTTACACCGAAAGCCTATGATGCATTGCAAAAATTTGGTCGTTGGATTGTGGAGTTGAACGATCAAAGTTTACGTTCCGATCCTGAAACAGCTGTGCGTTCGTTACTTTCTTCATTGCATTACGAAGAATATTTGTATGAGTATGCCACCAGCCCAAAAGCCGCCGAAATGCAGAGTAAAAACGTGGCAACCTTGTTCAGTTGGGTAGAGGATATGCTCAAAGGCGATGACGTGAATGAGCCGATGACTTTAAATCAAGTCGTCACGCGTTTAACCCTTCGAGATATGATGGAGCGAGGCGAAGACGATGACGAGAGCGATCAAGTGCAATTAATGACATTGCACGCCTCCAAAGGTTTAGAGTTTCCGCATGTGTATTTAATCGGTATGGAAGAGGGAATTCTGCCTCATCAAACCAGTATTGATGAAGACAATGTGGAGGAAGAGCGCCGTCTAGCCTATGTGGGGATTACGCGAGCACAACAAACGCTGACTTTTTCTCTTTGTCGTGAACGACGTCAGTTTGGCGAGTTAATTCGACCAGAGCCGAGTCGTTTCTTGGCTGAGTTGCCACAAGATGATGTGCAATGGGAAAAAGATAAGCCAAAACTAACGGCAGAGCAGAAGCAACAACAAACATCGAGTCAGCTCGATCGTTTACGGGCAATTTTAAAAGGCTAGAGATGATTAAAGTGCGGTAAGAAATTCATTTGTTTTTTCAACCGCACTTTATTTACACAAAATGTAGATAAATCAAGCAACCAAAATCGCTTTTTCAAAAAATGATTTGACATATTTTCAAAAAAACGTATTATACCGCCCACAAACCGATTGTGGTGAGATGGCCGAGTAGGCTGAAGGCGCTCCCCTGCTAAGGGAGTATGGGGTCAAAAACTCCATCGAGGGTTCGAATCCCTCTCTCACCGCCATTTGTTGTTAGTTTTATTTATTCTGCACCCGTAGCTCAGCTGGATAGAGTACTCGGCTACGAACCGAGCGGTCAGAGGTTCGAATCCTCTCGGGTGCGCCATTTTAAATCGACTCTATCAGTTAAAATGGTCACGAAGAATAAAACATCACTACGCACCCGTAGCTCAGCTGGATAGAGTACTCGGCTACGAACCGAGCGGTCAAAGGTTCGAATCCTTTCGGGTGCGCCATCTTCTCTCTTCAAACTTTTCTTTTTATCAAAAACAACAACTACTACTAATTCAGTTATTTTTCTCGATCATCAATCGTTTTTAATAAATAATTTCCCTGTGCATCAGTAACACTTCTAAAACCGACATTCGTGATTTTATAAGGGAAATTTGTCTTATATTCGACGTTATCGTGGTGATGGCCATGGAAAACGTGTCTTACCCCTAATTTTTCAGCAAGCTCATTAATCACGCGAAATCCCATTGGATGAGGCTTCGGTGCTTCATGACAAATCAGAATATCGGCTTGTTCGTTTTCAATGGCTTCGATATCAGAAGGGAAAATAGACGTGCGATGGCGCAATGGTACACCGCCACGCCAAATTTTTTCTTGAGGGCTATATTGGCAATAGTGGATAGGGTCAAAATACATTGGCTTGTTTGGTGGCATCCAGATTTGCCCACGGAATACGCCGCCTAAACCAGCAATACGTTGTCCTTGGATTTCAACAACACGATTATGCAAATTGCGCGATTTCCAATGTGTTCCCCAAATCGCCTCAAATGCGGCAACAGTTTTGCTGTCATGATTACCGTGAATAAACCAAATATCACAATGTTGTGCGAGTTTATCTAATTCATCAGGCGAAGAAAGTTGCAAGTCGCCCAAAATAATCAGGGCAACGTTGTCATTTTCTTGCACGAAAGGATAAAGATGTTCATAACTTCCGTGCGGATCGCCTGCGAATAAAATCATGTTATTTCTCGTTGGTCAATGTGCGTTTAGTATGTTGTAAACCTTCAAGTTCTTCATCATTTAACACTTTTTCCACAACAGATTTCACTTGGTTATAACGATCTAAATAACTTGGCGATTCAATTTCAATGTAAGGCACTTTGTATTTATCTAACAATTTCTTCAATAACTGTTGGAATTGTTGACGTTGTTTTTGGCTGCCTAGACTACGTAAGCCATCATCCACCCATTTTGTATTGTTTTTCAATAAAATGGTGACATCAAACGGGTATTCTTTGATAATAGAATCTAAGAACGGATGCGCCTTACCTTCGTATTGAATACAAAAAGCCTGTGTGGTAATGAAATCAGTATCAATAATCGCTACTTTATGGGCATGACGTACGGCATAATCAATATAGCGTTGGTGGCCTAGTGCCATTTGTGGATAGTCAGAATATTGCATGGCTTGCTCATCGCCACCTAATTTTTCAAAGACATATTCCCGACCATATTCCCATGCAGAAGTGGTATTGAATACAGCAGCAAGCTTACTGACTAACACGCTTTTACCGCTACTTTCGCCACCCAAAATGGCAATGGTTTTTGCAAAGAATGGACGAACTTCTTTCGGAATGAATTTCCAATATTGGAAAGGGGTAGTACGAATTTTCGTTGCAGATACGTTAAAGAAAGAGCGATCAGGATCCACTAAAGAAACTTCAAGACCCAAGTATTTTTCGTATGGTGCTTTGTCTTGTGGTTCACTACTAAAAACCATCGTCGGGGTAAATTGTTTTTCTTCAAAGAGATTTTTTACCGCTTCACTCCAAGCTTGCCAACCATTCGGATAACTTGGAATGCCATCCTCAACTAAATGATGAATGAAAATTTGATTTTTTTGATATTTAAAGATTTGCTGCATCCAGCGAAGACGATCTTGTACCGTCGGCATACGCTTCATTTTACTATCATAAAACAGCTTTAAATCGCGTTCGGTATCGCTACAGACAATCACGTGAAGCTCATCCACTTTACTGAATGCTTCATAAATCATATTAATATGGCCGGTATGAACTGGGTAGAATTTCCCAAAAATCACACCCACTTTTTTATCGTGTTTGTTCGACATAATGTATCCTTCGCTAAATCGCCACCGCATAGTGACAGTATAGCCCTATTTTATGCAATCTTTGTGCAAATAAAAACATTTTTCATTGAATGATTTTTTACCGCGACATTTTGCGTTATACTACGACCTGCATTCTCAGGGCAGGGTGAAATTCCCTACCGGTGGTAACAGCCCACGAGCACTTAAAAGTGCGGTCAATTTTGATTGTGTTTTACAAAATTGTTTCGCTTTGTCCTTTTAAGGTTAGCAGATTTGGTAAAATTCCAAAGCCGACAGTATAGTCTGGATGAAAGAGAATAAAACGGATTGGGTTCCCAATTCCGTTCTATTTATTTGCATTTCTCAGCCCTGATTCTGGTTAATTTTAACGTAACAACAAAGGAAATTACGATGAATCAGTCAATTTTATCTGCATTTGGTGCGACCGGCGAAGAACGGGTGATTAACGCATTAAACGCATTCAAACAAGGTAATGGTGTATTAGTATTGGATGATGAAGATCGCGAAAATGAAGGCGATTTAATTTTCCCAGCGGAAACCATTACGCCAGAACAAATGGCAAAACTTATTCGTTATGGCAGTGGTATTGTGTGTTTATGTATCACCGATGAACAATGCAAACAGCTTGATTTGCCACCGATGGTTGAGCATAACAATAGCGTGAATAAAACCGCGTTTACTGTGACGATTGAAGCGGCAGAAGGTGTGTCAACAGGTGTATCGGCACAAGATCGTGTCACCACAATCAAAGCGGCGATTGCAGATCAGGCGAAACCGGCAGATCTTCACCGTCCTGGACATGTTTTCCCATTACGAGCGGCAGAAGGCGGCGTTTTAGCACGTCGAGGTCATACTGAAGCGTCCGTTGATTTAGCACGTTTAAGTGGTTTTAAACCGGCGGGTGTGATTTGTGAAATCACAAATGATGATGGCACTATGGCTCGTGCACCAGAAATTATCGAATTTGCGAAAAAATTTGGTTATGCGGTATTAACAATCGAAGATTTAGTGGCATATCGTCAAAAACATCATTGCTAATTAAATACTCAGAAAAAAAAGTGCGGTCAGAAAATCTGTTAAATTCTGACCGCACTTTACATTTTATAGATTTAATTGGTTTCCACAAAGCTTAATGCTGTTTCAACCACTTCAATGCCCGCGCCTTGTTTAAAGGCATTTTCACTTAGATAGCGTCGCCATTGTCTTGCCCCTTTGCAGTTTTGAAATGTACCGAGCATATGTCGAACGATATGATTTAGATAAACACCTTGGTTAAGTTGTTTTTCTATATAAGGGAACATGGCTTCCACTGCTTGTCTTGGTGTGACGATATCTGCATTGGCATCAAAAAGCATTTGATCAACATAGCCCAACAATGACGGATTTTGATAAGCCTCACGCCCAACCATCACCCCATCCACAAATTGCAAATGATGTTTCATTTCTTCGATGGTTTTAATGCCGCCATTAATTGCAATGGTCAACTGCGGGAAGTCTTTTTTCAATTGATAAACACGATCATAATCCAAAGGGGGAATCTCGCGATTCTCTTTTGGGCTTAATCCTGAAAGCCAGGCTTTTCGTGCATGAACAATAA
>CAKAQT010000010.1:0-14137 GCA_916720325.1 Parahaemophilus parainfluenzae | reverse complement strand
CTTCTTTGCAAAGTAATCTTGAGCCAGAGATGGTGGATAACGTTCAATATCAATCTCTTACACCTGAAAAAACAGAATCAGACAAGCAACAAACTCAAGCAGGCGAACATCCTGAAACTAAGCAGAATGCGAATACGGAAGATGCGACTTCTTACGATGATGATCTCCAAGCCAAAGATGATGAAGTAGATGAAATTAAACCACAGTTTGATGAGCTAACTGATTTGCCAAAAGATGCACAAGATGCGCTCAGTGGCATTTTAGATGTAGCTGATCAGGCATTGCGTATTACCGATCAATTTAGTCATACAGTGGTGCGTGGCGACTCCTTAAAAGACGTGTTAGAGCTTTCAGGTTTAGAAGATGATACGGCGAAAAATTTAATTGCCGAATATCCTGAATTAAAAAACTTACGCGCAGGTCAGCAGTTCTATTGGATTTTAGATAAAGAAGATCAGCTGGAGTATTTAAACTGGTTGGTGTCTGAAAAAGAAGAACGTATTTATGAACGCACGGAAGACGGTAAGTTTAAACGCCAAATTCTAGAGAAGAAAAGTATCTGGAAGAAAGAGGTGCTAAAAGGCACGATTAACGGATCTTTTGCATCAAGTTTGCGTGATTTAGGTCTAGATGGTCGTCAAATCAGCCAATTAAGCTCAGCATTACAATGGCAAGTAAGCCTTCAAAAACTTAGTAACGGAACCAAGTTTGCGATTTTGGTATCACGTGAATATTTAGGCGATAAATTAACCGGTCAAGGTAACGTTGAAGCGATTCACATTATAGCAGATGGTAAGAGCTATTATGGTATTCAAGCAGCGAATGGTCGTTACTACGATAAGCAAGGGGAAACCCTTGGCAAAGGTTTTGCGCGTTATCCATTACAACGTCAAGCACGTATTTCGTCACCATTTAACCCAAATCGCCGCCATCCGGTAACGGGACGTGTTCGTCCGCATAAAGGGGTAGACTTTGCTGTTTCACCAGGTACGCCAGTTATTGCGCCAGCAGAAGGTGTGGTGGAAAAAGTGGCTTATCAAGCCGGTGGTGCAGGACGTTATGTGGTGATACGCCATGGTCGTGAATATCAAACGGTGTATATGCATTTAAGTCGTGCTCTAGTGCGTGCGGGCCAAACAGTGAAGAAAGGGGAACGCATTGCATTAACTGGTAATACGGGTATTTCAACCGGTCCACACTTGCACTACGAGTTTCATATCAATGAGCGAGCGGTGAACCCGCTTACGGTGAAATTACCGGGTACCAGCAGCGGTATGGCAACTGCAGAGCGTAAGCAATTCTTAGTCCGAGCGAAAGAAGTTGAAAGAACATTAAAATTATAGTGAATAAAGTGCGGTCAAATTTGACCGCATTTTTTATAGGCTTAAAAAATTAGCTGAAAACTGACCGCACTTCATCTTTTCTCTTTTTCCCCAATATGCTATTCTCTTTGCATTTTAGAATTATTCTCATTTTTATGATTAAGAGACGTTATCTGATTTTTCTTTTGATAGTGCTTTCCTTTATTTCACTTTTTCTCGGGGTAAGTACCGTTAATTTGCAAGGGTTACTGAATTTTGAAGGTAATCAATGGCAGATCTTTTTAATTAGTCGCGTGCCTCGCTTAATCAGTATCTTGATTGCAGGTGCATCCTTAAGTATTTGTGGTTTAGTGATGCAACAACTCAGTCGAAACCGATTTGTTTCTCCCACCACTGCGGGCACCATGGATAGTGCAAGATTAGGGATTTTAATGGCGATGCTGTTTTTCCCAACAGCTTCAATGTTGTTAAAAACCACCATTGCGGTCATCGTGTCTTTCCTTGGCACATTGTTATTTATGACGATTCTGTCCCGTTTGAAATTCAAGGACACGATTTTTGTGCCCTTAGTGGGGATTATGTTTGGTAATATCATCAGTTCAATTACTGCCTTTATCGCTTACAAAGAAGATCTATTGCAAAACTTATCCGGGTGGCTACAAGGGGACTTTTCTCTTGTGATGTCAGGCCGTTATGAATTGTTGTATTTCAGTATTCCTACACTCATCGTGGCTTATTTATTTGCGCATCGTTTTTCTATTGTCGGGATGGGGAAAGATTTTGCGGTTAATCTAGGTCTAAATTACAACCAGGTACTTTATCTCGGTCTGCTCATTGTGGCGGTGGTGTCTTCGATTATTATCGTGTCTGTTGGCGTGATCCCTTTCTTAGGGTTAATTATTCCGAATATCGTCACACTTTATTTAGGGGATAACTTGAAGAAAGTGTTATCTCATACCGCCTTACTAGGTGCCGTCTTTGTCTTATTCTGCGATATTTTAGGTCGAAGTGTGATTTATCCTTATGAGATTTCCATTAATGCCGTGGTTGGTGTATTCGGTAGTGGTGTCTTCTTATTTTTATTATTAAAGCGGTATAGAAATGGCTAAGAAATCTTCTTCTCAACTGATTGTATTGTCGTTGTTAGCCATTGTTTCTCTTGCACTCTATTTAGGCTACAACTTACCAAACCGTTGGCAATATGCCTTGGAAAATCGTGCCTTATCCTTAATTGCGATTGTGATTACAGGCGCGGCAATTGCACTCGCTACGATGATTTTCCAAACGGTTGTGAATAACCGAATTCTCACGCCGAGTATTTTAGGATTAGATTCGCTGTATTTACTGATTCAAACGGCGATTATTTTCCTTTTCGGTTCAAGCACATTGCTTTCAATGAATTCGATTGCCTTGTTTGTCTTGTGTACGGGATTAATGATGGCGTTTTCATTAGTGCTTTATCACTTCCTGTTTAAGAAAGAAAACCAAAATATTTTCTTCTTGTTGCTTGTCGGGATTATTTTCGGCACCTTCTTTGGTAGCTTGACGACGTTTATGGAAGTGTTGATTGATCCAAATGAATTTCAGATCGCACAAGATATTGGCTTTGCAAGTTTCAACCGAATCAATACTCAAATCTTGTGGGTGGCATTAGCCATTTTAGTGGCGACGATTGTTTTCAGCTTAAAATATTGGCATTGCTTTGATGTGTTGGCGTTAGGACGAGAAAATGCCATTAACTTAGGTATCGATTACCAAAAGACCTTAAAAGTCCTATTAATTCTTGTGGCAATTTTAACGTCAGTCTCGACCGCACTTGTTGGCCCACTTACTTTCCTTGGGTTATTAGTGATGAATGTGACCTTTGAATTTGTTCGTGATTATCGCCACAAAGTCCTTATTCCTGCCGCAATGTTAATTTCCATCATAACCTTGGTTTTAGGGCAATTATTAGTGACCCATATTTTTACGTTCCGCACGACATTAAGCATCATCGTTAATTTTGTCGGTGGCGTGTACTTTATTTATTTGTTATTAAGAGCAAACAAAAAATGGCAATAGAAATTCGCAATATTACTAAAAGTTACGGAAGCAAAAAGGTGGTGGATAATGTGTCCGTTACCATTCCTACGGGGAAAATTACGTCTTTTATCGGGCCGAATGGTGCGGGGAAGAGTACGGTGCTGTCTATTATGAGCCGTTTGTTGAATGCTGATAGTGGCGAGATCTATCTCAACGGTGAATTGCTCAATCGTAAGAAAAGTAGCGATATTGCGAAACAACTTGCGATTTTAAAGCAAACTAACAACATTAATTTGCGTCTAACCATTGAAGATTTAGTCGCTTTTGGGCGTTTTCCTTATAGCAAAGGAAACTTAACCCAAACTGACCGCACTTTTATTGATAATGCCATTGCCTATATGAATTTAGATGATATTCGTCATCAATATATCGATAACTTAAGTGGTGGGCAGCGACAACGCGCTTATATTGCGATGACACTTGCACAAGATACGGATTATATTTTGTTGGATGAACCATTAAATAATCTGGATATGAAACATTCAGTACAGATCATGCAAGTTTTGCGTAAATTAGCGACAGAACTCAACAAAACCGTGGTGATTGTGATTCACGATATTAATTTTGCCTCTTGTTACTCAGACTATATTGTTGCCATGAAAAATGGAAAGTTAGTGCACCAAGGCGAGATTAACCACATTATGCAATCAACCATATTACAAGATATTTATGACATGACGATTCCGATTCAGGATATTGACGACCATAAAATTGCCGTTTATTTTAGATAAGTAAGGAAATCTTTATGAAAAAAACATTATCAACTTTAGCACTTTCACTCTTCGCACTTTCTGGTGTTGTACAAGCTGCGGATATTACGGTGGAAAATTCTGTTGGAAAACAAGTCGTACCACAAAATCCACAACGTGTGGTGGTTCTCGATTTTGGTGCAGCTGATACGCTTCGTGCATTAGGTGTGCAAGATAAAATTGTGGGCTTCCCACAAAGCGGAAAAATTCCAAACTATCTTTCAGAATTTGCAGATAAAAAATATAAAAATGTTGGTGATTTGAAAGAACAATCATTGGAGCAAATTAACGAACTTAATCCGGATTTGATCATTGCGTCTAAACGTCAAGAAAAAATGATCGACAAATTTAAAGAAATCGCACCAGTATTTAATGTTGAAAATGACTACACAAATTATTATCCAAGTTTTCAACAAAATGTGACCGCACTTGGACAGATCTTTGACAAAGAAAATGTAGCAAAAGAGAAATTATCAGCGTTAGACAGTAAAGTTGCGCAAGTTGCGAAAGACGCACAAAGCAAAACGGCACTATTGGTGTTGGTTAATGAAAGTAAAATCAGTGCTTTTGGTGATGGTTCTCGTTATGGCATGGTGTATCAAAAATTTGGTTTTAAACCGATTGATGACAGCATCAAATCGTCTACGCATGGACAAAGCGTTGGTTTTGAATATATCTTAGAAAAAAATCCAGACTTTTTACTCGTAGTGGATCGTACAGCAGCGATTACAGAAAAAGCCAACAATGCGCAAAAAGTATTGGATAACGATATCATCAAACAAACCAAAGCGTATAAAGATGGACACATTGTGTATCTTGATGCTGCCAATTGGTATCTTGCGTTTGGTGGTTTAGAAAGCATGGAAATCATCGCACAAGAACTTGATCGTGCAGTGAAAAAATAATACAAAAAATCATCTAAAAGGGCAGTCAAGGATTGCCCTTTTTATATGTAAATTAATCTTTACACATATCAATAAACTTCCTATCATATCGGCATCATTCAATAAAATTGAGCTTATTTTATGCTGACATTTAATCCACAAGATCCTTTCTCTTGCTTTGTCACTCAAAGCCTTTCCATGAAAAGTGCGGTCGAAAATGCACAACGTTTTGCGATGTTTGATGTGCCGCTTTTAATTCAAGGTGAAACGGGTACGGGTAAAGATTTATTAGCCAAAGCTTGCCATTTTGCGAGCTTGCGCCGTGAGAAAAAATTCATTGCAGTAAACTGTGCAGGTCTGCCGGATGAAGATGCGGAAAGCGAAATGTTTGGGCGTAAAGTGGGTGACAGTGAAACCATCGGTTTTTTTGAATATGCTAACGAAGGCACGGTGTTGCTAGACGGTATTGCTGAGCTTTCATTAAGTTTACAGGCAAAATTATTGCGTTTTTTAACGGATGGTTCTTTCCGTCGAGTGGGTGAAGAAAAAGAACATCATGCAAATGTTCGGGTGATTTGTACTTCACAAGAACCGATGGAAAAACTGTTAGAACAAGGGAAATTACGCAGTGATTTATTTCACCGATTAAATGTTTTAGCACTAAATGTACCTCCATTGCGTGAGCGAGTAGAAGACATTCAGCCTTTAACGGAAGGTTTTTTACAAGAAATTAGCACACAGCTTAAGATTCCAATGCCGCAATATAATGCTGATTTTCTGAATTATTTAAAAGGGCAGCCTTGGCAAGGCAATGTGCGAGAACTATACAATGTCTTGTATCGCGCCTGTTCTTTAGCAAAAAATAACCAGCTTGATATTGAAAGTTTAAATTTAAAACCCGTACAAAGTGCGGTCATTTCTGCGGATGATTTTGGTGAGCAAACGCTGGATGAGATCATGGGACAATATGAGGCGAGTGTATTGCGTGCTTTTTATGCCCAGTATCCAAGTACGCGAAAATTGGCACAAAGATTAGGCGTATCACATACGGCGATTGCCAATAAATTAAAACAATACGGTATTAGTAAATAATTTCTGACAGTTTAGGGAATTGTTTACAAAGTTTAAGCCATTCGACTTTATCAATTTGTACATTGAGGATAAACTCCCCCTCATCTGAAATTTTTTCGTGACGAATGCTATCTAACTGATAGAGTGCGTGGCGAATTTTCCCCTCTTGAGGGAGCAGAGTGAGGGTGAAAGAAAGTATCTCGTTTTTCAACCGCACTTTAATGGCTTCAAGTAGCAGATCTAATCCTTCACCTGAATGTGCGGAAAGATAAACGGCAACAGGCTTATTCTCGTCATCATATTCAGTATGAGGCGCCACATTTTCCAATAAATCAATTTTGTTATACACCAACAATGCAGGCACTTTGTCTGCTTTAATTTCTTCCAACACTAAATTAACGGCTTCAATGTTTTCAACCTTTCTAGCGTCTGCTGCGTCAATAACATGCAATAACAAACTCGCTTCTACCGTTTCTTGCAACGTAGATTTAAAAGCGGAAACTAAATCATGGGGAAGTTGGCGAACGAAACCAACGGTATCCGCGAGAATTGCCGTACCAACATCTTGAATTTGTAAACGTCTTAATGTGGGATCGAGAGTGGCGAAAAGCTGATCTGCCGCATAGACATTGGCTTGCGTGATGAAATTGAATAGCGTCGATTTCCCCGCATTGGTATAACCCACTAAGGAAATGGTCGGAATATCTGCTTTTTGTCGGGTTTGACGATTTTGGTTGCGTTGTTTTTCGACTTTTGCCAAACGATTTTGCAACTGCGCAATACGCACCTTGATTAAACGGCGATCCGTTTCTAATTGCGTTTCGCCTGGACCACGCAATCCAACCGCACCTTTTTGCTGATCTAAGCCTGTTTTTCGGCGGACTAATCGAGTCGATAAATGCTTAAGTTGAGCTAATTCAACTTGCAATTTTCCTTCGTGTGATCGGGCTCGTTGGGCAAAAATGTCTAAAATCACCCCAGTGCGATCCACTACACGAGATTGGCAAATGCTTTCTAAATTACGGGTTTGTGCAGGGGTTAATTGATGATTCACCAAAACAACATTAGCATCTAAGGCTTTCACTGCATCCGCAATTTCTTGTGCTTTCCCCTCACCGATAAAATATTTTGCTTGTGGCGTAGCTCGGCTTGTGGTGATGATTTGTAAAATCTCAACATTGGCAGATTCCGCTAAAAGTTGGAATTCTTGCAGATCTTCAATGTTTTTATTTTGAGAAAAGAAAACATGCACGACGACAGCTTTATCTTTTGTCGATTGGCTATTGTCGACTGTTTTAGATGACGAAAGTGCGGTTGAAATTTCAGGTGAATTTTCAACCGCACTTAAAGTGATGAAATCGTTCATTGAACAGAATTATTCTGCTTGTGTTTCTACTTCCGCTACAGCATCAGAAGTTTGTACTGCATGATGACCGCCATTATTATTGTGGTGAGAAACAGAACGTGCTGGAACCACAGTCGAAATTGCGTGTTTGTACACCATTTGATTAACCGTGTTTTTTAATAAAATCACGAATTGGTCGAATGATTCGATTTGACCCTGTAATTTAATCCCATTAACGAGATAAATCGAAACAGGAATACGTTCACGGCGTAACGCATTCAAATAAGGATCTTGTAATGATTGTCCTTTTGCCATTTTGCTATCCTTTGTTGTTATATGTTAATTAATGATAGAAACGAGTTGTCTCCGTCATCAAATATAGCAATAAACATTTTTCTTGTCTATGGGTTTATCTCTTTGCTTTCACGCAGTTTTTTCAGAATTGCTTTCATTTTTTCGTCTAGTTGAGCATTGAGGCGCAATGTTTCACCCGTTTTAGGATGCTCAAAGCGAATAGAAAACGCATGTAAAAACAAGCGATTAAGCCCGAGATCTTGCATGTATTTATCAAATTCTTTATCACCGTATTTATCATCTAGCGCAATCGGGTGGCCTGCATATTGAGTATGAACTCGGATCTGATGGGTTCGACCTGTTACGGGTGAAGCTTTTACTAAGGTCGCATTTTGATAGCGTTCTTCAATGCTAAATCTAGTTTCCGAAGGTTTACCTTGTTCACTGACTTTAACGATGCGTTCGCCACTGGCCAGTTCATTTTTTAATAAAGGGGCTTGCACGACTTTTACATGAGATTGCCATTGTCCACGTACGAGCGCGAGATAATCTTTTTGTACCGTTTTAACACGAAGTTGTTCGTGTAAGTTGCGTAAGGCAGAACGTTTTTTGGCGACTAATAAAATACCCGATGTATCTCTGTCTAAACGGTGAACCAATTCTAAAAAACGGGCTTCAGGACGTAATGCACGTAAGGCTTCAATCACACCAAAATTCAAGCCACTCCCACCATGAACCGCAATGCCGGAAGGTTTGTTCAATACTAATAAACAGTCATCTTCAAAAATAATATGGCTTTCAAGGGAGGCGACTTTATTCAAGTTTTTAGAAATTGGGGCAGTATTTTTTTCAGAAACACGAACAGGTGGCACACGCACCACATCACCATTTTGCAATTTATATTCAGGTTTGATTCGTCCTTTGTTCACACGCACTTCGCCTTTACGTAGAATGCGATAAATCAAACTTTTTGGCACACCTTTTAATTTTGCCAATAAATAATTATCAATGCGTTGTCCTGCTTCATCTTCAGAAATCGTGAGCATTTTGACGGATTGATTGATGATTTTTTCTTGTTTTTCAGTCATTGAATCTGTCCTTTAAAAATTGGGCTGAATCATATCACAATATCCCTGGTGATAATAGCAAGAATGCCTTGCTAATTTAGCCTCGAATGTGGATAATAGAGCGTCTTTCTGCGCCTCAAATTTGGCATTTAGAAAGTAATTTTGTATGTTGGTCAAAACTCAATGCGGCAAATGGCATAAGACATTGATAATCAACATGTTTTTCTTGAAGGTTGACGCTTCCTTGCAATGCGTAATTAACACATCGCATTGTTTTACGAAAATTGTCTTAGATAACAATTGAGTATGCTATCAATGCACCCAGCAACACACAGTCGTGAGATTGACTGTTCGCGAGAAACACGAGGTCGATGGCTAAGGTCAGTAAATCTGTAAAGTGCGGTTAATTTTCAAGGTATTTTAGATAATTCAAAACGAGAAATTGACAATGAAAAGAATGTTAATCAATGCGACTCAAAAAGAAGAGTTGCGCGTTGCGTTGGTCGATGGCCAGCGTTTATTCGACTTGGATATTGAAAGTCCGGGTCATGAACAGAAAAAAGCCAATATTTACAAAGGGAAAATCACTCGCGTAGAGCCGAGTTTAGAAGCAGCCTTTGTGGATTATGGTGCAGAGCGCCATGGCTTCCTTCCTTTAAAAGAAATTGCCCGCGAGTATTTCCCTGCTGATTATGTGTTCCAAGGTCGTCCAAATATCCGTGATATTTTGACCGAAGGTCAAGAAGTGATCGTTCAGGTGAACAAGGAAGAACGCGGCAATAAAGGCGCGGCCTTAACCACTTTTGTTTCCCTTGCTGGTAGTTATTTGGTGATTATGCCAAACAATCCGCGTGCAGGTGGTATCTCTCGCCGCATTGAAGGCGATGAACGTATCGAGTTAAAAGAAGCATTGAGTTCTTTAGATGTACCAGAAGGCGTTGGTCTAATCGTGCGTACAGCGGGTGTGGGTAAATCACCAGAAGAATTACAATGGGACTTAAAAGTACTTTTACATCATTGGGAAGCAATTAAACAAGCTTCACAAAGCCGTCCGGCACCGTTCTTAATTCACCAAGAAAGTGATGTGATCGTTCGTGCGATCCGTGATTACTTGCGTCGTGATATCGGTGAGATCTTAATTGATAGCCCGAAAGTATTTGAAAAAGCGAAAGCACACATCAAACTTGTACGTCCAGATTTCATCAATCGTGTGAAACTGTATCAAGGCGAAGTGCCGTTATTTAGCCACTACCAAATTGAGTCACAAATTGAATCAGCTTTCCAACGTGAAGTACGTTTACCTTCTGGTGGTTCGATTGTGATCGATGTGACAGAAGCGTTAACAGCGATCGATATCAACTCGGCGCGTTCAACTCGTGGTGGTGATATTGAAGAAACCGCATTAAATACCAACCTTGAAGCAGCAGATGAAATTGCTCGTCAATTACGTTTACGTGACTTAGGTGGGTTAGTGGTTATCGATTTCATCGATATGACACCTGTTCGTCACCAACGTGAAGTAGAAAACCGTATCCGTGATGCCGTGCGTCAAGACCGTGCGCGTATTCAAATTAGCCGTATTTCTCGCTTCGGCTTATTGGAAATGTCACGTCAGCGTTTAAGCCCATCACTAGGTGAGTCTTCTCACCATGTGTGTCCACGCTGTCAAGGTACGGGTAAAGTGCGCGATAACGAAAGCTTATCACTTTCAATCTTACGTTTAATCGAAGAAGAAGCGTTAAAAGAAAATACCAAACAAGTACACACTATCGTGCCGGTACAAATTGCGTCTTACTTACTTAACGAAAAACGTAAAGCAGTAAGCAGCATCGAAAAACGCCATGATGTAGAGATTATCGTGGTGCCAAATGAAGCGATGGAAACCCCGCACTTCAGCGTGTTCCGCGTGCGTGAAGGTGAAGAGCTGAACGAATTAAGCTACAACTTAGCAAAATTCCATGAAGCACAAGATGATGCATTCATACCAGAAGAATCCCTTGTTTCACGTAATATTGAAACAGCAGCCGTGACATCTGAACAAGTGATGGAAAGTGCTGCGGTATCGCTATCGATCCCAACGGCAGCACCAGCACCAGTTGAGCGTAAATCGGAAGGTCCTTCACTGTTTGCGAAAATTGTTGCTGCAATTAAAGGTTTATTCGCTTCTGAGCCAAAAGAAGAAGAGAAAAACCAAACCAATCGTAATAATCGCAACAGCAATCGTAATAATCGTCGTAATCAAGATCGTCGTAATAATCGTCGTTCTCGCAACGAAAATAGTGACAATGCGAAAAATACAGACGAAGAAAATGCACGTCCAACTCGTGAGCGTGTGAATAATCGTCGTAATCGTCGCAACGTTAATGAAGAGGTTATTTCAGAAAGTGCGGTTAATTTAGCGAATGTTTCTGATGATAATCGTCAAGAAGAAAAAGCAGATAAACCGGTAGCAGAACGTCGTCAACGTCGTGAGTTACGTAAACGCGTTCGTGTTGATGACAGTGCAAATAATGCAAATGAGAATGTGATTGAGGCCGTTGAAGTTCCTGCGATTGAAAATGAAGTGGTTGAAAACAACATTGTTGATAATACAGAAGATAAACCACGTCAAGAACGTCAGCGCCGTACACCTCGTCATTTACGTGCATCGAATAATCAACGCCGTCGTCGTAATGAAGTGAAATCCCCTATGCCATTATTTGCTGCGGTGGCTTCACCAGAATTAGCAAGCGGTAAAGTATGCGTCGATTATTCTGCTGTGAATGCACCGAAAGAAAATAATTTCTTATCGGTGGATGAGTTGCTTGAGCAAGAAAAAACGAAAAAAGGTGTGATTACGCCTGCAACAGGTATTGTTGTGGAAGAGAAATCAGTTGAAGCACAACCTGCGTTAGATTTCATTACTCAACCGGCAAATGAAGCGGTTCAACAGAAAGTGCAAGAATCATTAGAACGCTTGCATCATAAATCAGAACCTGTTGCTCAAGTCACAACGGCAGAAGTTGAATCACAAGAAAAAGCAAAATTTGTAAGTTCTTATGTGTTCACTGGTCGTGCAGGTACTATTTCAGCCGTACCACATACAAAAGCAGCCATGACATTAGCGAAAGCACCTGATGATGAGTCTAAACCATTTCCAATTGTAGAATGGACGGAGTCTCGTTATTACTTTAATGGTAAAGGCGCGGCAGGCCATCATAGTGCAATTAGCCATATTTATTCTGAACCGACACAAGCGAAAGCAGAGTAATATCCTAATAATAAAAGACGGAACCAATAGGTTCCGTTTTTTATTTTGTGTATTTTTAAAACATTGTGATTTAAAAGTAGTCAGTCAGATAATTTTTTTATTTTCTTGCTTGACGGGGTGGGGGAAAAAACGTATTATTCACCTCGCTTAAATCACGGAGGAATGGTCGAGTGGTTGAAGGCACCGGTCTTGAAAACCGGCGAGGGTTTACGCCCTCCGTGAGTTCGAATCTCACTTCCTCCGCCATCAAATTCAAAAAATCCCTAAGTCGAAAGATTTAGGGATTTTTGCTTTTCAGTCTATTTCAAAAAGATCTTATTTTTTGACCGCACTTTCTTGGGCTTCTTTAAAGGCTAGGTATTCTTCTAAGGTCTCAATTGCCTCTAAGCATTTTTGACGACGAGTTGAATAAATCGATGCAGTTTGCTTATGCATATCTCGTTGAATGTCTGTTTGAGCCGTATCCGCTTGTGCTTTAGCCTCTTCGTATTTTTCCGTGAGTTGCTGTAAAGCTTCATAATATTTCTCTAAACGCTCTCTAGGCGGAAGTCGATGAATGCTATGTTGTGATTTACTGCTTGTAACTGGCTGTTCTGTTTTTTGGGGTTGAATGGGCTTTCTATGCTTGCGATTCATGGCCTCAGTCAATGCGGTGCATTGCCCTAAAAGATGTTCAGCCATAAATACAATTTGCTCTTCATTTTGATGGGTAAGGCTACATAGCTTCGTTAAGCTTTGTTGAATTTCTTTGAGATAAAAGCCGACGGTTTCAAAATCTTCAGTAAATAAAGTGCGGTTAAATTTAGCGTTGATTTTTTTATCAGAGTCAGCTTGATAGGCTTGTGTCAGTTGCTGTACTTTTTGTTCGAGCGTATTGAGTAATGATTGAATAGACATAAAAAAATCCCCGCATAATGAATGCAGGGATTATAACGATTAAAGGGTCATGGCTGCAATCCAACCGAACGCTAATAATGGGATATTGTAGTGAATAAAGGTTGGCACAACAGAATCCCAAATGTGGTCGTGTTTACCATCCATATTCAAACCGGATGTTGGCCCAAGTGTGGAGTCTGAAGCCGGTGAACCCGCATCCCCTAATGCTGCTGCTACACCTACGATAGCCACTGTTGCAACTGGTGAGAAACCAAAAGAGAGACAAAGTGGTACATAGATTGAGGTGATAATTGGTACGGTTGAGAAAGACGAACCAATACCCATGGTAATCAATAAACCAACGAGTAACATTAAGAATGCCGCAACGCCTTTGCTTTGAATTACACCCGTTGAAAGTGCATCAACTAATTCTTTCACGCCGCTTGTGGTATTAATCACATTGGCAAAACCAGAGGCCGCAATCATAACGAAACCGATCATCGCCATTAAGCGTAAACCTTGTTGGAAAATATCGTTACTTTCTTTGAGTTTGAAGATACCAAATGCACCGAAAATCACTAAACCGACTAAACCACCAATAATTGTAGAACTTGTGAAAAGCTGGGTGGCAAAAGTCGCGACAATGGCGACCGCACTTGCGGTAATTTGAATAGGTTTAATGTTCGCAATGTGTTGTTCAATTTCAGTTGTAGTGGGTTCTGCAGTTGTCACTACATACTCGCGCGGTTTGCGATAGGTAACAAATACGGCAGTGAGTAAACCAAGAATCATACCAATAACAGGGATAAGCATAGCAAAAGAAACTTCACCAACATTGGTTTGTAAACCGAGTGGAGCCCCAGCAAGATTGATATTTTTGACTAAAACGCTTTCGATAAAGATTTTCCCGAAACCAACCGGTAGGATCATATAGGTTGCAGTTAAACCAAAGGTAATAATACAAGCGACAGCACGACGATCGATTTTTAAACGGTTAAAAATAGAAAGTAAAGGCGGCACCACAATCGGGATAAACGCAATGTGCACTGGGAGTAAGTTTTGGGATGAAATGGCGAATAAAAGCAAAATACCAAGTAGCATATATTTAAACCAAGCTAAATTTTTGCCGGTTGGTGTTTTGTTCATTCGAGTAATAATTTTATAAGCAAGCAAATCAGTGATGCCAGATTTTGAAAT
>CAKAQT010000009.1:0-14952 GCA_916720325.1 Parahaemophilus parainfluenzae | reverse complement strand
CTACGCTACCTAATACGTCAATCGCTGAATCAGCCACTTGGAATTTGAATAAGTGAGTTAAGCTGTTACGAATGATTACACCTGTAAACAAACACCATACGAATGTAGGTAATTGAATGTGAGTACCTTTTGTTAAGCTATCTAAGTATTGACCGATGAGTAAACATAAAGAAAGCATAGCGATGGTTTCAATGATTGAACGCGCATTGATTTTACGTTTATAAGTTGGGTGCTCAAATGCTTCTTGTACGTCATCTACTTCATCATTCTCTGGGTTCTCACCTTGTTTTTGATGATTTAATAAATAACGAGATACTGGACCACCTAAGATACCACCAAAGACTAAACCGAATGTAGCACACGCCATAGCGATTTCTGTCGCAGCCGGTAGATTAAATTCTCTAGTGAATGTTTCAGCCCATGCTGCACCTGTACCATGACCACCTGTTAGGGTAACTGAACCAGCAAGTAAACCGTAAGCAGGATCAATGCCTAATAATTCAGTACCTACAATACCGATGACATTTTGGCAAACAATGAGTATCCCAGCAGCGAATAAGAAGATAACTAATGGTTTTCCGCCTTTAATTAAGCGGGCAAAGTTTGCACTTAAACCGATAGAGGAGAAGAATACCAACATCATCGATGTTTGTAAGCTTTTCTCAAAAGTGAATGAAGTGCCATTTACTTTGTATAAAATGGTTAATGCAATAGCCACAATAAAGCCACCAACGACAGGCTCAGGGATATTAAATGTTTGTAAAACTCGAATGCGTTTTACTAGAAAAAAACCGAGTAATAATACAAAACTTGCTAAAGCAAGTGTTTGATAGGTATCAAAAACAATATTCACGAAATATCCTCCTATTTAGTTTGGTTTCGAGAATTCTTATGAGTTGTGTTCAGGTTCAACCACCACAATGTCAACATTACTATGTAATCCTCGTGGTAATTGGGAGCCTTTTCTGCCGCGTTCCGCACGGAATTTTTGCAGATCTTCCGGTTTTAATGTGATTTTTCGTTTACCGGAATGGAACTCAAGGCTGGCTTGCTCTGAAATTAAGAACAATTTCACCAATAATTCTGACCGCGCTTTTGCATTCGCTGCTGGAATACTGATGATTTTGTTGCCTTTCCCTTTTGATAATGCCGGTAAATCCCGTACCGGAAAAATCAGCATTCGACCCGCTGAAGTGAGGGACACAAGAAGTGAGGCCGACTCGGAAAGTGTCTCAGGTTTCAAGACTTTCGCATTTTCTGGCAAAGAAATCAAGGCTTTTCCTGCTTTATTACGTGCAATTAAATCTTCAAATTTGCAAATAAAACCGTATCCTGCATCTGATGCCATCAATAATTCTTGTTTTTCAGGTTCCATAATAACCTGTTCAATGGTTGCACCTGCCGGTAATGTGAGTTTACCGGTGAGCGGTTCACCTTGTGAACGCGCAGAAGGCAAGCTTAATGGATCTAAAGCATAGCTACGACCCGTACTATCAATAAAGATTACTGGCTGATTACTTTTACCACAAGCGTGAGCGAGATATTTATCGCCTGCTTTATAGCTTAATCCTACTGGATCAATGTCATGACCTTTTGCACAACGAACCCAGCCCATTTCAGATAAGATAACGGTAACAGGTTCAGCTGGAGTCATTTCACTTTCAGAAATGGCTTTCGCTTCTTCACGCTCAACTAATTGAGACATTCTAGGGCTGGCGTATTTTTTCGCATCTTCTTGAATTTCTTTTTTGATCAAGGTATTTAAGCGACGTTCAGATCCTAAAATTAACTCTAAATTTGACCGCTCTTCTTCGAGTTTATCTTTTTCAGCTTGTAATTGATGTTCTTCTAATTTAGCTAAATGGCGCAAACGTAAGTTTAAAATAGCTTCAGCCTGTTCATCACTTAAGTTAAAACGAGCCATTAAAACTTGTTTAGGTTCATCTTCAGTACGAATAATCTCAATGACTTCATCAATATTGAGGAAGGCAATCATCAAACCATCTAAAATGTGCAAACGAGCGAGTACTTTATCTAAACGATGTTGTAAACGACGCGTTACTGTTGTCCTACGGAATGTCAGCCATTCAGTGAGGACTTGAAGTAAGCCTTTCACGGCTGGTTTATGATCAAGCCCGATCATATTCATATTCACACGATAGCTTTTTTCGAGATCCGTCGTCGCAAATAAATGCGCCATCAAGGCATCCGTGTCTACGCGATTTGAACGAGGCACAAGCACAATACGCACAGGATTTTCATAATCTGCTTCATCACGAATATCTTCCACCATTGGTAATTTTTTCGCCGTCATTTGCTCAGCGATTTGTGCAATGATTTTTGATGGAGAAGATTGATGAGGAAGTGCGCTAATGATGATTTCACCGTCTTCTTTATGCCATGTTGCTCGCATCTTGATGGAGCCACGACCGGTTTCGTACATTTTGCGAATATCATCTTTTGGCGAAATAATTTCCGCTTCAGTTGGGAAATCTGGCCCTTGAATGATATTGAGTACATCATCTAATCCTGCTTTTGGATTATCTAATAGTAGGACAGCGGCATCCGCCACTTCATTAATATTGTGTGGTGGAATATCTGTTGCCATCCCGACGGCAATTCCGGTGGTGCCGTTCAAGAGAATATGAGGCAAACGTGCAGGCAAATATTGAGGTTCTTCTAAAGTACCATCAAAGTTTGGTTGGAAATCAACAGTGCCTTGACCCAATTCGGTTAATAGAATTTCAGAAATTTTGGACAGGCGAGATTCTGTATAACGCATTGCGGCGAATGATTTAGGATCATCTGGCGCCCCCCAGTTCCCTTGTCCGTCCACCAATGGATAACGGTAAGAAAAGGGCTGAGCCATTAATACCATGGCTTCATAACAGGCAGAGTCGCCGTGCGGATGGAATTTACCTAACACATCACCGACGGTACGCGCAGATTTTTTAAATTTTGCCGCGGCATTTAAACCCAGTTCAGACATCGCATAAACAATACGACGTTGGACAGGCTTTAAGCCATCGCCAATAAAAGGCAATGCACGATCCATGATGACGTACATTGAATAATTAAGATAAGCCTTTTCTGTAAAGGTGCGAAGTGGCATCTGCTCGATGCCTTCGTAGTTAATATTGCTCATATTCTTTTAATCTATTTTCTAGTTGCACCGGAACTCGCATCAGACTGTTCGTGATGAGAATGTCCCATATCCATTCCTTTATGACTGTCAATTTCGTAAGGAACAGGTTGTGGTTTTTGTGGATTGGCTTCTTTAAAGGCTTCGTCTTTTAATTTACCAGAATAAATATTGGGATTTTTTTCGCCTTCGACCACGATTTGTCCCATCGTACCTTTATTCACAGCACGGAAAATGGAGTGATCCATAAAGACATAAGTACCCGGTACATCAATTCGTGTTTCCACCATTGTGGCACTGCCGGATGGAATCAAGGTAGTTTGAACATTGTGATTAACAAGCGTGCCACCTTCCACATATACATTGTCAAATACGGCACCAATTAAGTGGAAAGAAGAACATAAATTTGGTCCAGCATTGCCTACAAATAGACGAATGGTTTCACCGGTTTTCGCTTTTAAAGCATTTCCATCCATGGTTGCGCCGACTTTACCGTTGAAGAGAACATATTCAGGACGTTCATCAATGGCTTTTTGCATACTGAATGGTTGCAAGCCAGGATCGCCAAACTCGCCTTTGGTATAGAATTCACTTTGCATGATGTAAAATTCGCGATCCACTTTTGGCAAGCCTTCTTTTGGCTCAACTAAAACTAAACCATACATCCCTTTGGCAAGGTGAATATCTACAGGTTGGCTACCGCAATGGTATAAATAAATCCCCGAACGTAATGCTCTAAATTGGAAGGTTGATGTTCGCGTTGGTGGCGTTTCACTTGCGAGTGCTCCGCCCATTGGTACGGCTGCAGCATGGAAATCAATACTGTGTGGCATCATTGAGCTCGCTGAGTTGGAAAGTTGAACTTCTACCATGTCGCCTTCGCGTACACGGATAAACGGCGCAGGCACACTGCCGTTTAATGTCCAAAATTTAAATTGCACACCATCCATTAAATCCATAATTTGCTCAAGAGCGGTCAGTTTTACCACGACTTTTGCCGGATAGTTACGTTCAATCGGTTTTGGCACGTTTGGCGCAAGCGTCAGTTCAGCTTCAATTTCTGGTAAATTCTCAACCGCAGTAGTGGCTGTATTTGAGGCTTTTTCTTCCGCTTGAGCAGCAGGAATGAGGCTTAAACCTGCACCTAATGTAATCGTTGCAAGTCCTAGCGCACTGTTTTTAAAAAAATCTCGACGTTGTTCGTTCATGATTGACCTCAAATAATTAAACAGCTAAATCCACTTGGTCGCCATTGGTTTGTAACCAATTTTTGCGATCTTCCGCTCGTTTTTTGGCAAGTAACATATCCATTAATTCTAATGTTTCCGCGCCTTGATCTTCGCCTAGCTCATAGGTTAATTGAACTAAACGGCGTGTATTCGGATCCATGGTAGTTTCACGTAATTGTGACGGATCCATTTCACCCAAACCTTTAAAGCGTTGTACGTTTAAGGTACCTTTTTTGTCTTTTAAGCGTTCTAAAATCGCTTCTTTTTCGCTTTCATCGAGGGCATAAAACACTTCTTTGCCTAAGTCGATGCGATAGAGTGGTGGCATTGCTACATAAACGTGTCCATCTTGTACCAATTTCGGGAAATGGCGTAAAAAGAGGGCACAGAGTAGGGTGGCAATGTGCAAACCATCAGAGTCCGCATCGGCTAAAATACAGACTTTCCCGTAACGAAGTTGAGATAAGTCTTCATTATCAGGATCGATACCAAGCGCTACGGCAATATCATGAATTTCCGTTGAGCCAAGCACTTGATCACTGGCAACTTCCCAAGTATTTAAGATTTTTCCGCGTAACGGTAGGATCGCTTGATATTCACGGTCTCGCGCCTGTTTGGCTGAACCGCCCGCAGAGTCACCTTCTACTAAGAATAATTCGGTTTTTTCTAAATTTTGTGATGCACAATCGGCTAATTTACCCGGTAGAGCAGGACCGCTGACTAATTTTTTACGCACGACTTTTTTGGCTGCATTTAAACGACGTTGTGCAGAGCTAATCGCCATTTCAGCTAAGCGATCCGCATCTTGTACGTTTTGATTCAACCATAAACTGAAGGCATCTTTTAAAACACCCGCAACAAAGACCGCACTTTGACGGGAAGATAAGCGTTCTTTGGTTTGGCCGGCAAATTGGGCATCTTGCATTTTCAGTGAAAGAATATAAGCACAGCGATCCCAAATGTCGTCTGCAGTTAATTTCACGCCACGTGGTAATTTATTGCGGAATTCACAATATTCAGTCATGGCATTGAGCAAACCTTGGCGAAGACCATTTACGTGTGTTCCGCCTTGTACCGTTGGAATCAAGTTTACATAGCTTTCTGCAATCAGTTCACCACCTTCCGGTAACCATAATAATGCCCAGCTTACCGCTTCGGTGGAGCCTTTAAATTCACCGACAAAAGGTTTTTCAGGCAAGGTTTCAAAACCATTCACTGCTTCGGTTAAGTAATCCGATAAACCATCTTGATAACACCACACATCTTCGGTGTTATTCACTTTATCGACAAATTTAATCTCCAAGCCTGAACAAAGTACGGCTTTAGCACGTAATAAGTGACGTAAACGACTAACAGAAAAATTCTTGCTATCGAAATATTTTGGATTCGGTTTGAAGTGAACGGTGGTGCCGGTTGTACGTCTGCCACAAGTCCCGATGACTTCTAATTCTTCTACTTTTACGCCATTTTCAAAGGCAATTTTATACACTTCGCCATTACGTTTAACTTGAATATCAACGCGTTCAGAAAGGGCATTGACGACAGAAATCCCCACCCCGTGTAAACCACCGGCAAACTCATAGTTTTTATTCGAGAATTTACCGCCAGCGTGAAGTTTGGTTAAGATGACTTCCACACCTGAAACCCCTTCAGTTGGGTGAATATCCACTGGCATCCCACGACCATTATCAATGACTTCAAGCGATTGATCAGCGTGTAAAATTACCTCAACTTTGGTGGCAAAACCCGCAAGAGCTTCATCCACACTGTTATCGATAACTTCTTGAGCAAGGTGATTTGGACGGGTTGTGTCCGTGTACATACCGGGGCGAATTTGCACCGGTTCGAGATCTTTTAGAACCGTAATTTCTTGAGCAGAATAATTTGTAGTCATTTTTAAAATTAGTTACTTATTTATAAAAAAATTGACGTGATTTTATCAAAAAATGACGCGTTTATAAAATCAAAGATGAGAAAAGATAAGGATACTATATCAAGTAAAAGTGCGGTCAAAATTTGACGTGAATTTTGACCGCACTTTAAATTCATTTGAACCTATTTAATCTGTTATAGATTGAGTTATTGAGATACTAAGCTTTTGCTTTTGTTGCTAAATATTCCTGTAAGCCTTTATCTCTCAATTTGCAACTCGGACATTCTCCACAGCCTCCCTCAACACCTTCGTAGCAAGTGTGAGTATGCTGACGAATATAATCTAAGGCACCTAATTCATCGGCAAGAGCCCAGGTTTGGGCTTTAGTGAGATACATTAGTGGTGTTTTTAAATTGAATGGATAATCCATGGCTAAATTAAGGGTGACATTCATGGATTTGATAAACACATCGCGACAATCCGGATAGCCGCTGAAATCCGTTTCACATACGCCTGTAATGATGTCATTAATACCTTGTCCTTTTGCGTAGATCGCCGCATACAACAAGAAGAGCGCATTTCGTCCATCCACAAAGGTATTAGGTAATTCACCGTCTTTTTGTTCAATATCAGCGTTTGCATCCATTAAGGCATTATGGGTAATAGATTTGATGACAGACGTATCAATCAACGTTTGTTTTATGCCGAGATCTTTGGCGATCCAACGGGCTTTTTCTAATTCAATGGCGTGACGTTGGCCGTATTGGAAGGTGACGGCTTCGACATTTTCCACGCCATATTCGGCAAGGGCTTGAATTAAACAGGTTGTGGAATCTTGTCCACCAGAGAAGATCACAAGAGCTTTACGATTGTGATTAGGATTTGAAATATTCATAGGATACCTAGTTTTTTTATGTAGGAGGTTTGCGAACTACAAGTTAAAAATGAGGCGGTATTGTAGAAGCCAAAGATAAATTTTGCAAGAAAAGGACTAATTTAAGCAGGTAAAGCCAACAAAAGTTATGATACAATTTGGATAACTTAGTTTTAAAAAGGTAAACACAATGAAAAAATTAATTCTTATTGTTATCGGCGCATTAGTGATTTCAGCTTGCGCAAATAAAGACGTTTATTTTAATGGTTCGGAAGGATCTCATTCAGGCATGAAATTTGATAAAGACACTCGTCATTGGGGCGTTAATCAATAATTGTTTTGATAAAAGAAAAGCCATACAGTTGTATGGCTTTTTTATTTAAATCACTTCTTCTTGGCAATGTGGGCAAGTCATTAAATGCTCTTCATTATTATGCACAATATAATGACCCATTTTTTTCGCTTTAGTATCAAGATATTTCGTATTGTAACGATTTTCACCCACATTCAATGGCACGCGTTCTACAATATTAATGCCCGCTTTTTTCATCGTTTCTACTTTTTGCGGGTTGTTTGTCATCAAGCGAACTTGCTTCACACCTAATAATTCAAACATATCGGCACACACATTAAAGTTACGTTCATCAGCTTTAAAACCTAATGCAAGATTGGCTTCAATGGTATCCATGCCTTGATCTTGTAACGAATAAGCACGAATTTTATTAATTAAACCAATACCACGGCCTTCTTCACGATGATAGATTAAAACACCACGACCCGCTTCGCTAATTTGACGTAATGCGGCTGCAAGCTGGAAACCGCAATCACATTTTAAACTGTGTAATGCATCACCTGTTAGACATTCAGAATGAATGCGGGCAAGCACAGGCTCATCTTGGTTTGAAATATCACCCATTACTAAAGCGACATGTTCTTTTTTTGTATCGGGAAATTCAAATCCGACCATTTTAAATATGCCATATTCGGTAGGCAAATTGGCTTGAGCAACCAGTTGGATTTTTGACATAACTTATCCTTTTTTCAACTTTATTCTGCTAAAATATGCACTTTATTTTTATTATCAAGAGGCAACAATGTTTAAAAGGCTGTCATTATATACGTTATTCCTTTGTCTTGTACCATTTTTTGTTTGGGGTTTTGCTTATCATTGGCATGGAAACAACCAATTAATGGAATGGGATTATTGGCTTTATCTTTTAACCGAAACCGGTAGTGTGCCTTACGCTTTAATTACCTGTGGTGTATTTGCTTTACTTTTCCGTTTTCTTTTTGAAAACCGTAAACAGTGGATTATGGGCGTGATTGTAATGGGCTTATCTGTATTATCTACACAAGTAATTAAAACAGGTTTAAAAACGGTTTTTGCCGAGCCACGTCCTTTCACCGTCTATTTAGCGGAAAAAACAGAAAGCACTACGGATGCTTTTTATCATCAAGATCGTTCAGAGCGTGCAAAATTAGTGGATAAATTTTATTCTACACAAGCCGATACACCAGCCTGGTTAAAAGCGCATTATGAAGATGAAACTGGTTATTCTTTCCCATCTGGTCATTCTATTTTTGCGGCTACTTGGCTTATGTTAGCTGTCGGATTTAGTCAATTATTAGGGAAGCGTTCTTTTAAAGCAGAATTGCTTATTGGTGCGATGACAATTTGGGGCGTATTAATGTTGATTAGCCGCGTACGCCTTGGAATGCATTATCCTATCGATTTATTTGTGGCGATAATTTCGGCATGGATAGTTCATTTGATTATTTTTGGTTTTTTACAGAAGAAAGGCTTGTTTAACAATAAATAGCATCAAAGACTGGTTTTAGTGATAAAGCCGGTCTTTTTTATTGCTTGTAGAAAATATGATTTTTATCATGGATTTTCATTTTGATTTCAAGGAAAATACAGTCTATATATTCCAACAATTTTGACCGCTCTTTTGAGGAGACAATATGTATTACGGTATTGATATCGGTGGCACAAAGATTGAATTGGCTGCTTTTAATGCAAAATTAGAAAAACTTTATACCGAGCGCGTGCCAACGCCACAAACAGATTATCAAGATTGGTTACAAGCGATCAAAACGCTAGTAGAACGTGCAGATGCCCACTTTGGTGAAAAGGGCACAGTAGGTTTAGGCTTGCCAGGATTTGTTAATTTAACAACGGGGCTTGCTGAAGTGACGAATATTCGTGTCGCAGATAATAAGCCGATTTTAGCCGATCTTGAACGCGTTTTGGGTCGTGAAGTGCGAGCCGAAAATGATGCAAATTGTTTTGCACTCTCTGAAGCCTGTGATGAAGAAAATACCCAATATCCTTCTGTATTAGGGCTTATTTTGGGTACTGGCTTTGGTGGTGGTTTTGTGATTAATGGCAAAATTCACTCAGGCCAAGTCGGGATGGCAGGGGAGTTAGGCCACCTTCAATTAAATTATCATGCCTTAAAGTTATTGGGCTGGGATAAAGCGCCAATTTACCAATGTGGTTGTGGCAATCAGGCCTGTTTAGATACGTATATTTCCGGCCGCGGCTTTGAAATGTTGTACCGTGATTTAAAAGGGGAAGAATTATCCGCCAAAGACATCATTGATCGCTTTTATGCGAAAGATGAAAGTGCGGTTGATTTTGTACGTATTTTTGTTGAATTAGCGGCGATTTCTATCGGCAACATTATCACTGCATTTGATCCACATATGATTGTACTCGGTGGTGGATTATCGAATTTTGATTATCTTTATGAAGCGTTACCAAAAGCATTGCCAGCTCATTTAATGCGTAGTGCAAAAGTGCCACCAATCAAAAAAGCAAAACATGGTGATTCCGGTGGTGTTCGTGGTGCTGCCGCATTATTTTTAAACTGTGAATAGATTTAATCTAAAAATACAGTGAAAATTTGAATAAATTTTATCTTATAGGATAAGAATCCAGTTTTTCTTTAAGAAAACTGGATTTTTTCTTTTGTCTATTTACAATCAGAATATGGATTTTTTAAATGAGGTTTTTATGCTGACAGAATTTGGGAACTGGATTGAACAAGGATTGACATGGGTTATCGAACATTTTGACGAGCCATTATGGAATATCACCATTGTTATTTTATTAGGTGTCGGTTTATTTTTTACCATTACTACTGGGTTAGTGCAGTTACGTCTTTTCCCTACAAGTATACGCGAAATGTGGTTTGGACGAGCAGCAGAGGGAAATTCTTTAACGCCATTCCAAGCGTTTGCAACTGGGCTCGCAAGTCGAGTTGGCGTAGGTAACATCAGTGGTGTGGCGACAGCCATTGCGCTAGGTGGTGAAGGAGCGGTGTTCTGGATGTGGGTAACGGCATTTATTGGGATGTCGAGTGCTTTTGCGGAATCAACCTTAGCACAGGTATTCAAAATTCAAGATAAAGATGGTTCTTTCCGTGGTGGCCCCGCTTACTATATTACACAAGGTTTAAAATCACGTTGCTTAGCGGTAGCGTTTGCGGTATCACTTATTTTTACTTTTGGTTTTGCATTTAATTCAGTTCAAGCAAACTCAATCGTAGAAGCAACTAAAAATGCTTGGGATTGGCAAGGTGAATATGTAGGTCTGGTTTTAGTGGTATTAACTGCTGCAATTATTTTCGGTGGCGTAAAACGTATTGCGACCATTTCTAGTAGCGTAGTACCGATGATGGCACTTTTTTATCTAATTATGGCGGTAATTATCTTAGGCATGCATATTGATATGATCCCAACGGTAATCGCCAATATTTACAAAAGTGCCTTTACTTTCCAATCTGCAGCTGGTGGTATGTTTGGTGCTTTAGTGTCTAAAGCCATGATGATGGGGATCAAGCGAGGATTATTCTCTAATGAAGCGGGGATGGGTTCTGCACCAAATGCTGCGGCTGCAGCTCATGTAAAACATCCAGTTAGTCAAGGTTTAGTGCAAATGCTAGGTGTGTTTGTCGATACCATGATCGTCTGTACTTGTACGGCGGTAATTATTCTGCTTTCTGATAACTATGGCAGTGAAACACTGAAAAGTATTTCCTTAACACAAAACGCATTGCGTTATCATGTTGGGGAGTTTGGCGTACACTTCTTAGCTTTCATTTTATTGCTTTTCGCTTATTCCTCTATTATCGGTAACTATGCTTACGCAGAAAGTAACATTCGCTTTATTAAAAATAAACCTTGGTTTGTATGGGCATTCCGTTTATCGGTATTATTCTTCGTTTATTTCGGTTCGGTAAAATCAGGTAATGTTGTGTGGAATTTTGCGGATACAGTGATGGCTGTGATGGCAATTATTAACTTAGTCGCGATCGTTTTACTTTCTCCGATTGTGTGGAAGTTAATGAAAGACTATCAACGCCAATTAAAAGCAGGAAAAGAGCCTGAATTTAAAATTGACCTCTATCCTGAAATTAAAAAACGAGTATTAGATCATCGAATTTGGAAATAAATTTTGATGGAATATGAGAAAGGCGGGATATCCCGCCTTTGTTATTTTAAATGACGTTCAAATTGACCGCACTTTATCGTTCATTTCGATAAGTCAGGAAGTAATAAGAAAGGGCAGAAATGACCACGCAAGCTGTCATTGTATAGAGCATTGGTGCAGCGGTTTCCATTTTAAAGCTTGCAACTAGAGAACCCATCACTGCGCCGACACCAAAACGTACACTTCCCATTAATGAGTTTGCGGTACCCGCCATCGTTGGGAATTTTTCGAGAATAGAGGCTGTGGCATTGGAGGAGATTAATGGATTTTGACCTACAAAAAAGGCTACGCCAATAGCCATAGGCCAAAAACCGAAATCAAAAAGTGCGGTTAAAAATAACCAAATTCCTGATATGAGTTGTACGGCAATACCAATTCGTAACATGGTTTCAGCACCCAATTTCAATACAAATTTCCCATTGAGATAAGAAGCCGTTGTCATGATGGCGATATTGATCATAAAGAAATAACCAAATTGATCGACAGGGATGCCATAAATACCGATATAGACAATAGACCCAGCGGTGACGAAAGCAAATAAACCGCCAAATCCAAAAGAGGCGGCCGCCATATAACCTAACACTTCTTTTTGTTTTGAAAGCATCATGAAGTTACGGGCAATGATATTTAGGCGAAGTGGAATACGATTTTCTTGTTTATGGGTTTCAGGAATAATGAAAAAGACGAGTAATGCTGCAAGAAATCCCATCGCACCGATCACATAAAAGATCATGTGCCAATGGAAAAATTTCACAATATATCCGCCAATCACCGGTGCAACAAGCGGTGCAATCATAAAGACAAGTGTAATGGTGGACATGACCCGAGAGAGCTGATCCTTGCTAAATAAATCCCGTAATAAAGCCCCAGAAAGTACAACGGGTGCAGCGCCAAAGAAACCTTGAATGAAACGCAGTGCAGTGAAGCTACCAATAGAATGAATGCCTGTTAAAATAATAGCGGTGATAGCGCCAATAATGACACCTAGCAGAATAATTGGTTTACGACCAAAACTATCGCCAAATGGCCCCCAAAATAATTGTCCTGCCGCCATGCCGTAAGCGAAGAATGTCAGCGTGTGCTGAACTTGCTCGGAGTTGATATTTAAATCTTCAGCAATATTTAAAAAGGACGGAATATACATATCCACGCCCAAAGGCGGTAGCATCGAGAGGATGCCGAGCGTGGCGATAAAAATAAAGGTAGGTTTAATATTTTGGCTCATATTATTTCACTAAATTGTCGATTTCTTCCTGAGTGAGTGGACGAAATTCGCCTTCTTCTAAGCTTTCATCTAATTCAACGTTGCCGATTCTCCAACGATGTAGTGCAACGACTTTATTACCCAGTGCGGCAAACATTCGTTTCACTTGGTGATAGCGCCCTTCAGAGATAGTCAGATTCACGTTGTAATCATCTAATACTTCTAATTTCGCCGGCTTAGTCGGTTCTTTTTCACCACGTAGCAGAATGCCTTCTTCACAGGCTGAAGCATAATGGTTTTCAACCGGATCGGCTAAAGTGACTAAATAGGTTTTTTCGCATTGATGTTTTGGTGAAGTAATACGATGTGACCATTGACCATCATCTGTTAATAGCACGAGTCCTGTGGTGTCCACATCTAATCGGCCAGCGCTGTGTAACTTGCCAGAAAGAGGCGGTTCAAAGAATTGATAAATGGTTGGGTAGTCACCATCATCGTGAGAGCAAACGTAGCCTTGTGGCTTATGCAACATAAAATATTGGCCTTCTTCTACCCAAGGCAATAAATCATCTTCAAAATAAATCTCATCTTCTTGGCTAACTTTGGTCGCCCCATTTTTTACAATTTCACCATTAATTTTGACCGCACTTTGGCGAATGGCCTTGGTGGCTTGTGAACGGGTTAAACCTGTATTCTCGGCAATAAATTTATCTAGTCGCATCGTAAACTCTTATTTTTGATTGAACCAGCTGACGTAATCAAACTGATCATAATATTTTTCGCCATTCCAACCAGAAAAAGTAAATAAATCGCCCACTTCGCCTTCGTTTTCAAAGCCTTTAATGTAGAAAGCGGATTTTAATTCAGGATATGGCTTGTGGGTAAAGACGACTTTGTTTGGATAAGGCAAGTTATCAAAGGCTTGCAAGTCTTCATATTTTGCACCCTTTCCACCATCTTTATCTGTCATCATAATAAACAAGTTATCGAGGTTTAAACGCTGTGAGCGTGCTTCCCACTTTTCCCGCGCCTCTTGTTCGGAATGGTAGTGCATAAAGTGCACTTTAAGATCACCTAATAGACCAACTGGGTACGGTTTTTCTGTTTGTATAAATTGAAGCGGTTGTGCTTGATAGAATGTGATGTTCTGTAGATAGCGAACAAAATCGCTTGGGTCTAAATAAAGGTTAACAAACGGAGAATTAAAAGGCTGATTGAGGTCGTGCAAAATAAATGCACCGACACAGTTTGCCGAAATTACTGACATGCCTTGGTTGGTTAACCGTTGTTGGAAGGTTTTGTTAATCGCTTTCCGTTGTAATTTATTGATGGCACTTCTAAATTTAGAAAACAAACTCATTATTTACATCCTGCATGTTTTTTTGCGACATAGTAACGTTTTTGGTTCAAAATGTGAAGAAAAGACAAAAAGTGCAGTCGATTTCACTCATATTTTGTAATCATTTTGTAAAATTTTTGCGGTATATCATAAATTTCTCTAAAAAAGAGAGTATAATGGCGCAAATTTTATTTAGCCTAAGTGAAAATGGAGTATTTTTATATGAGCGAACAATTACGCCAAGCCGCATTAGATTTTCATGAATTCCCAATTCCGGGAAAAATTGCTGTCACCCCTACCAAATCGTTAGAAACCCAACATGATTTAGCCCTTGCTTATTCTCCAGGTGTTGCAGAGCCTTGCTTAGAAATTGAAAAAGATCCTTCAGCAGCAAGCCGTTATACCGCTCGTGCTAATTTAGTTGCCGTGATTTCAAATGGTACAGCAGTATTAGGTTTAGGAAATATTGGTGCACTTGCCTCAAAACCAGTTATGGAAGGGAAAGGGGTATTATTCAAAAAATTTGCTGGCATCAATGTATTCGATATTGAAATCAATGAACATGATCCTGATAAATTAATCGATATTATTGCTTCATTAGAACCAACTTTTGGTGGTATTAACCTTGAAGATATCAAAGCACCAGAATGTTTCCACATTGAAAAAGCGTTGCGTGAACGTATGGGAATTCCAGTATTCCATGATGACCAACACGGTACAGCTATTATCGTCGGTGCGGCAGCATTAAACGGTTTAGAAATTATTGGTAAAAATATTGCAGATGTTCGCTTAG
>CAKAQT010000008.1:0-15116 GCA_916720325.1 Parahaemophilus parainfluenzae | reverse complement strand
AAAAAGTGCGGTCATTTTCTCGAGTGTTTTTCACCTGAAAAAATGACCGCACTTTTATAAAATGAAATCTATAGCTTGTTATCTAACATTGCAATATGTCTTGTTGCGGCAATCCATGCACCAACATAGCCCATAATCAAGCAGCTTACTAATAAGAAGATCAGCTCGCCTACGCCTAACCCATTGAGTTCAAAGGTGACTGCAAAGATATCTGTTACATACTTCACCGCTGAAGTAAAGTAACCCACAATAAGGCTACTAAACAATGCAGCGATCACGCCCCCTAACACGGCATAAATCATACCAGTATAAAGATAAGGACGAAGAATAAATTGATCCGTTGCACCTAATAGCTTCATCACATCAATACTTGCACGACTACTATAAACATCAGAACGAATGCTATTTCCGATAACAAGGAATACGGCTATTGTCATGAGCACCGTACAGAAAATTGCCACATGTGCAAACAACCACGAAAGTGCGGTCAATTTTTCCATCCAATCGTTATCGAGACGAACTTCTTGCACGCCTTTAATTTTATTTAAATTTGCACGTAACTCAGCTCGTTTTTCTGATTCATTAAACGCTTTAGACGGTTTCACCATCACCACTGCCGGTAATGGGTTGTCATCTAAAATTTCTAACTCTTCACCAAAACCAGACCAACTTTTAAATTCTTTCAAACTGTCTTGGCGAGAAACATAATTTAACGATTCCACACCTTCTTGCTGACGGATTTTTTCCACCACCAAGTTAGCATCTTCTTCACTTAAATTTTTGTGTAAATAGATCGTGAGTTCGCTTTCTGGATAAAATTGAGTTGTCGCTAAGTGTAAATTTTTCCATAACAAATAGCTCACCGTT
Organism: Parahaemophilus parainfluenzae; assembly: GCA_916720325.1. Taxonomy (GTDB): domain Bacteria; phylum Pseudomonadota; class Gammaproteobacteria; order Enterobacterales; family Pasteurellaceae; genus Haemophilus_D; species Haemophilus_D parainfluenzae_W. The sequence continues at coordinate 14,249 of CAKAQT010000008.1, read as the reverse complement.
GGAATCGTAAGAGACACGGCAATAACTAAAATTGTTAGCAATGTACCAAATTTACGTTTTACTAAATCGTTCAAAACAGAACGCAAAGTATAAGCAGTTTGCACGCCAAAAGAAGCATCAATACGTCTTGTCATTTTTTATCCTTAATAGCGTAAGTAGCCTTGTTCAAGTACAAGACATGGTTTTGGTTTTTGTTGAATTAAATTGATATCGTGTGTCGCAATTAACACCGTCATGCCTAAACGATTAAACTCTTCAAACAGATTGAAAATCCCTAAAGAAAGTTCACCATCTAAGTTGCCTGTTGGCTCATCGGCTAATAAAAGTTGCGGTTTATGCACAATGGCACGCGCGATATCCACACGTTGTTGCTCCCCACCTGAAATTTGTGGCGGCATATAATTCGCTTTACTACGTAAGCCCACACGATCTAGTGCAACCAATGCACGTGTATGTGCTTCTTTCGGATTCATGCCAGCAATAATCAATGGCAATGCCACATTTTCTGCCACACTACGATCCGTTAATAAACGGTAATCTTGGTGAACCATGCCGATTTGGCGACGTAAAAATGGGATTTCATATTTAGACAAACGCGTAATATCATGACCATTAAACCAAATATTACCGGCATTCGCCTTTTCCATTCCCATAATTAATTTAAGCAAGGTACTTTTACCCGCACCAGAATGCCCAACAAGATAAGTCATACTTCCGACAGGAAGATGAAAATTCAAGCCTTGCAAGGCCGGCTGAGTCGCACCGTGATAAGCTTTAGAGACATTTGAAAATCGAATCACTTTATTATTCCTTTTTATTCTTCATTTTCGTGAACAAACAATGCTTCAATAAATTCTTCTGCATTAAATTCGCGTAAATCTTCAATTTTTTCACCCACACCAATATAACGAATTGGTAAATTAAACTGATCTGCAATGGCGAAAATTACCCCACCTTTTGCTGTTCCGTCTAATTTGGTTAATGTAATACCCGTTAACCCAACCGCCTCATTAAAGAGTTTGGCTTGGCTAATTGCATTCTGCCCTGTCCCCGCATCTAAGGTAAGCATAATTTCGTGCGGTGCGGTTTCATCGTATTTTCTCATGACACGAACAATCTTCTTCAATTCATCCATGAGATTATTTTTATTTTGTAAACGACCGGCCGTATCCGCAATTAAAATATCAATATTACGTGCCGCGGCAGATTGCATCGCATCAAAAATTACCGACGCTGAATCTGAACCCGTACTTTGTGCCACAACCGGAATATTGTTACGCTCACCCCATACTTGAAGTTGTTCTACTGCAGCAGCACGGAAAGTATCCCCTGCCGCTAACATGACTGATTTTCCTTCATTTTGGAATTTGCGAGCCAATTTACCAATTGTGGTTGTTTTACCGACACCGTTTACACCCACCATCAAAATGACATAAGGCTTTTTAGTCGTATCAATGACCAATGGTTTTGCAACCGGTTTTAGAATTTCTACCATTTCAACTTTAAGTTGTTGGTAAAGCAATTCCGCATCTTGTAACTGTTTACGACTTGCGTGCTCCGTTAAATTTTTAATGATTTTATTGGTTGTTGGCACACCAATATCGGCAATTAAAAGCTGTTCTTCTAATTCTTCAAATAAATCATCGTCAATTTTTTTACCTAAAAAGAACGCTCGGAAACCGGCACCAATATTTTGTTTAGTTTTGAGTAAGCCTTTAACTAAACGACTAAAAAAGCCACCTTCACTTGGTTTTTCTTGCGTTTCGGTATTAATATCTGAACGGAATTCGTCTTTAACATCTTCAACAATTTCAGGCTCAATCTCCGCTTCAACAACAGGAAGATCTTCAACGACATTATCTTGCTCAATAATGCTTTCTGTTGGTTCTTCCACAGGAAGTGCGGTAGAAATTTCTTCTGTTTTTTCTGTCTCTTCAGCCGTTGCCTCAATCACCGGTGAATCTAAAACTGGCTCAATATTGACCGCACTTTCAGGTGAAATCACTTCTTCTACAACAGGTTCAATATGCTCAACAACGGTATTCTCAGCTTTATCCTCTTGCAGCTGTTCCGCTAACTCCTGTAATTCTTCCTGTTCCACTTGTTCTAATTGAACGTTCTCACTATTGTGAACAATCTCTTCTGTAGGCGAAGCATCGGCAGATTCAACAGATGACTCTTCAATAGTTGGCTCAATTTTTTGTTCTTCTTGCTTTTTATTGCGACCAAAAAGAGAGGCCCAAAACCCGCCTTTTTTCTTTTCTTCTGACATAAATTCTTCTCTTAAACACAAATCTTTAAAAAATACTGCCTATTCTAGCAAAAAATCGTCTAAACTAAGCACAATTTTCACTAAAAATCTGTTTCTTTATGAAAAAAATGCAAGTTCAAAATGCCAAAGGCGAAGTTCGAATCATCGCGGGTCTTTGGCGTGGACGAAAATTACCAGTTTTAAATGCGGAAGGTTTGCGCCCTACAGGTGATCGCGTGAAAGAAACCTTATTCAACTGGTTAATGCCTTACATTGTAGATAGCCATTGTCTTGATTGCTTTGCGGGTAGTGGCTCACTTGGCTTTGAGGCTCTTTCTCGTCAAGCGAAACAGGTGACCTTTTTAGAGTTGGATAAAACCGTAGCGAATCAATTAAAGAAAAATTTGCAAACGCTAAAAACGACAGCTGAACAAGCACAAGTGATTAATCAAAATAGCTTGGAATTTTTAAAACAAGTGCAAAATCGACCGCACTTTGATGTGGTATTTTTAGATCCACCTTTTCATTTTGGTTTAGCTGAACAAGCAATTGCCCTCTTAGAAGAAAAGAATTGGCTCTTACCTCATGCATTAATTTATGTGGAAACAGAAAAAGACAAACCGCTTAGCGTGCCTGACAATTGGCAATTACTGAAAGAGAAAACTGCAGGTATGGTGAGCTACCGCCTGTATCAAAAAGATTAGGAAATTATTATGTTAGATATTGTGTTATACGAACCTGAAATTCCACAAAATACGGGAAATATTATTCGTCTTTGTGCGAACACTGGCTTTCGACTTCATTTAATCGAGCCACTTGGCTTTACCTGGGATGATAAAAAATTACGTCGTTCCGGCTTGGATTATCATGAATTTGCTGAAATCAAAAAACATAAAACCTTTGAAGCCTTTTTAGAAAGCGAAAAACCGAAACGTCTTTTTGCACTCACCACTAAAGGCGGCCCTGCGCATAGCGAAGTGCAATTTGAATTAGGGGATTATTTAATGTTTGGCCCAGAAACCCGTGGTATTCCAATGTCTATTTTGGATAAAATGCCAATGGAACAAAAAATCCGTATCCCAATGACAGCAAATAGCCGCAGTATGAACTTATCTAACTCGGTAGCTGTTGCAGTTTATGAAGCTTGGCGACAACTTGGTTACGAAGGCGCGGTGAATTTAAATCGATAAAACCAATAAAATAGCTGCTTATTTTCTAAACAAAAATAAGCAGCTTTCTTTTTGCATTTAATTTGTGATCTCGATCACATATTTATAATTTTAAGATTCCCTTTTTACCAAAACAGCAGTATAAATAAATTACATTTAGAGAGGGATCTCGATGTACCCACTTGATCTATCAAGCTCTAGTCTTTCTTGACTCTTCAAGCAAACCTTCCCCGTTGTCCTAAATAAAGAATTGGCAGTCGAATGATTTGCCCTCCATTTGTATCCCTAAAATTTAACAACTATTGCAGCAAAATTAGTTTCATCTCACATCAATAAGGAGGTTGGGTGAATGAAGTTAATTTTGAATTGGTCGAAACAGCAGTGGCTAGGCATGGATGCTTACCAAAAAAGTGCGGTCAATTTTGGCCGCACTTCCTATTTCTATCATTTGCAAATCACTAACCTTGTATTGCTATTTTCTAAATAATCCGCAATTTGTTTTGGCACATCATCAGTGAAAAGATAATCTACATCTTTAAGTTCCCCTAATCGCACAATCGCTTGTCGAGAGAATTTCGAATGGTCGGTCGCTAATAACGTTTGGCGAGAGCTTTCTATAATGGCTCGTTTAACTTGGACTTCATGGTAATCATAGTCCAACAATGAACCATCAAGGTCTATTGCACTAATGCCCAGAATTCCAAAATCTAAACGGAATTGCGAAATAAAATTAACCGTTGCCTCACCAATGATTCCACCATCCTTACGTAAGGATCCACCTGCCATCGTAATATCAAAAGTTTCATTTTGGCGTAATAAATGAGCGGCATTGATATTATTTGTCACAATGCGTAAGCGTTCATGATTTAACAAGGCGCTAGCTACCGCTTCAGGCGTGGTACCAATATCAATAAATAAGGATGCACCGTTTGGAATACGTTTTGCCACTTCGCGAGCAATGGCACTTTTTTGAGAAGGGAAAAATTGTTTACGTTCAATGTAATCAGAGTTTTCTGCGGTAGAAGAAGGAGCGGCACCACCATGATGACGACGAATTAAATTTTGTTCTGCAAGGATATTCAGATCGCGTCGAATAGTCTGAGGACTAACTTCCAGTTCGATAACCAGTTCTTCTGTACTGGCATACCCTTTTAGCTTCACAAGCTCAATTATTTTCTGATGGCGTAATGATTGCTTCATATAAATGCCTATAAATTTGAATTAGCTAAACGATTTAGCCTTAATTTTACTCTGCAGAAATCCCCAAACCAATCCTAAGATAAAGCCTGAAATGTGGGCAGCGTTCCCTATATTAATACCAAAAAGCGGACTAATAAAGCCAAATACAAGCCCTACCAGTAACATTGTAAAAAAGCCTTCTGGCAAGTCAAAACTATGCGGGTGCAATTTGTCCACCACCAACACATAACCTAACACGGCATAAACCACACCAGATAGCCCGAAAAAGGCGGGACCAGTAAAATAATTCTGTACCGCGCCACTCACTGCTGCAGAGACTAAAACTAATAATAAAAAATGGAGAGAACCAAATCGGCGTTCAATCGCGCCACCGAATAACCAAAACCACGAAAGGTTAAATAAAATATGCGGTACCGATAAATGAACAATAGCATGAGTGAAATAGCGCCATACTTCCTGATCTTCCCAAGAATAAGCCGGATAATGGAATAAATCCATAATTGGCTCTTCAAATCCGATATTCTGCAAGAGATAAATCACCGTACAAAGTGCGGTCAAAATAAACGTAATTTTTTTCTTTCTTAATAGACGTTTCACCAATTTTCTCTCTTGAACGGCATCAGTTTCACTACCAAATAAAGGCTGCATTTGCTATATTCCTTTTTCATTTAATTTTGTTCATCATATAAGGTTCATTATGAAAAAACAAACTATGCCGACAGGATTTAGTGGCTTCGCTTGGGGACTTGCGGCATTTTGTTTACCCATTTTACTGTGGCCTATGGCCTCTCTGCTTTCTACTGCTTTTGTAAAAAACCCTACACTGAGCGATTTTCAGATCGATCTTTTCTCGATTATCTTTTGGGTTTATCCCTTTGTTTTAGTCTTAATTGCGCGTTTACTTTATAAATTGCATCAGCATAAACCAAAACTCGCCGTAAAATTATTACTGTTAAGTGCGGTCGTTTTTTATGTCGTTTTAATCTCAGTTTGCTACATTGGTTTTAACACTTAAGAACATAACAAGATAATAGACAACAAAAAAGGGAGCTTTCGCTCCCTTTTACATTATGTTCCTAATAATCAAAAATATAACTTAAAAACCCTGTAGATTTTAACTACACTTAACCGCCATAATCCCTTCCAGATATCATCAATAAATCATCTTTTAGTATAAATTAAACCAATCACATTTTATTACACTAACAGAAGATAAAAATATTTTGTGACAGCTATCACAAAACAAACATTCTTAGTTTGAAACGTTTCAATAAAAAGATCAATAATTAACCTGAAATATTAATACGTTTCAAAATAGGAGACCTGCAATGAAACTACACTTTCTTGGTACCGGTGCCTCAGAAGGCATTCCAAACCCTTATTGTAAATGTGAGTTATGCGAACAAGTTAGGAAAACAGGAGGACGTGATGTAAGAACTCGTTCTTCTGCAATTATTGATGATGAAATTCAAATCGATATTTCTCCTGAATTTTTTCATCAAGCCAATGTAAATCATATTGATGTAACAAAAATTAAAGATTTACTCATCACTCATACTCATCCTGATCATTTTAATGTAGGAGAACTACATAATCGTGTAAGAAATTTTGCATTCAATGTTGAACATCCTATGTACATATACGGTAGCGATAAAGCAATTAACGGCTGTTTAAATGGCATTGTTGATCTGACTCCAGATCGTTTTAATCTTTCTATTCTTATTCCATTTGTCACCATTACTACTAGCAGCGGTGCAAAAATTACTCCACTTATCGCTAATCATGAAAAATGGGAAATGTGCTATATCTATTTTATTGAGAAAAATGGCAAAACACTGCTATACGGACATGACTCTGGCTATTATGGAGATTTAACATGGAACTGGTTAGAAAATAAAAAAATCGATTTAATCGTATTGGAGTGTACATATGGCTATCGTCAAAATGACAAAACCAATAATCATATGAGTATTGAAACCGTAATCAATATGAAACAAAAATTCAAGGAGAACAATAATTTATCACAACAAACACAAATTCTAACATCTCATCATTCTCATAGTTGCGGGTTTGATTATCAAAGTTTGGTAGAAATTTTTAAACCTCACCAAATTGAAGTCGCCTATGATGGATTAATTAAAAATATTTAAATTAGGAGAACGGATCATGTTTAAAATTCCCCGTCTTTTCGTGATGATGTTTATGCAATATTTTGTGCAAGGTGCTTGGAATATGACTATCGGAGCTGTACTTGCTACCTACAATATGAAAGAAAGTATTGGAACAACTTATTCTTTACTGGGACTCGCAACAATTATTTCGCCATTATTTATTGGTATGATTGCCGATCGCTTCTTTGCTTCACAAAAAGTAATTTCAATTTTACACATCTTAAATGGCTTAGTTATGTTGCTACTACCTACTTATATTTTAGAAGGTAATGTCACAGCATTTTTATTCATTATTTTCATTGTTGGTTTGCTATACTATCCAACCACAGCACTCTCCAATAGCATTGCCTTTCACCATATTTCAGAACAAAAACTGTTCCCATATATCCGAGTATTCGGCAATATCGGTTTTATTGTAATTGGCCTCATCATGGGTTATTACAAGATTTTTGATAATGTGATTGTCTTTAAAGTAGCTGCAATTTCAGCAATTATTTGCGGACTATATTGCCTTACATTACCAAACACACCACCAACAGCTAAAGGTTCAAAATTAGATCTTCGTACTATTTTCTGCTTAGATGCTCTGTCTCTCTTTAAAGATCGCTATTTTACAATCTTTATGTTGGCAACATTTGTTCTCATGATTACCAAAACAGCTTATAGTGCCTATATTCCAGTCTATTTAAAAGTTTTGGATATGAACTCAGCTAATATGATGCAAATTGCTGTAGGTGCAGAAGTTCTATTTATGGTCTTACTAGTTAGCATGCTGAAAAAATTTGGTTTTAAAGTAGTAATCATGCTAGGTATTATCGGATGGGTTATCCGAATGTTTATTTTCTCTCATGCTGCTACTTCTGATGATTATTTCACATATATTCTTATTGGCTTATTATTACAAGGAGTTTGCTGGGACTTCTTCTTTACTGCAGGCGATGTATATGTGAATTCTAAAGCCCATGAAAGCATTAAAGCCCAAGCACAGGGGTTACGTTTTATAGTCTCTAATGGATTTGGTGTATTTATGGCATCCTCTGTTATCGGGGCAATTAATAATCATGTTGTCACCGAAAAAAGCATGCCACTTGCAGCCCCACAATGGTCTGAATTCTGGTTATACCCTGCCGTTGTCGCCTTAATTGTTGGAGTTTTATTCTGGATCTTCTTTAAAGATACAGAAGAATTTAAAAAATAATAAAATGATAGGGTGCAACTTTGCACCCTTTTAGGAAAAGTTATGTGGCTTTCTTTAGACTTTTTACAACAAAATTTATCCGATATTTATCATCTATCTGCCTGGATAAAATTATTATTTGCTGCATTATTAGGAGGAATGATTGGATTTGAGCGAGAAAGTAAGCGAAAACCAGTGGGAATTAAAACTTGTATTATTATTGCAGTTACCACTTGCATTCTAACTACTGTATCCATTCATTCGGCCGAATATTACGCCTCTCTTTCTAACAATATCCGTACAGACCCAATGCGGCTTGCTGCTCAAGTGATTAGTGGTATTGGTTTCATTGGCTCAGGTGTTATATTACACAAAAGCGATGATGTTGTTTCAGGTATTACTACTGCGGCAATGATTTGGAGCTCCGCAGGCATTGGCATAACCATTGGTGCAGGATTCTATGGTGATGCCATTGCAGTAGCTTTAGTAATTTTACTCACATTAAAATACAGCCATTATTTAAAACTTATTGTACCTAAAAAGCAGACGAATAATCGAGCAACCATTATTTTAAAAGTATTAAACAATAATATAGAACGCGTAATTAATGACCTAGAAAATCACCAATGTGATATTGATAGCATTAACATTAAAGAGCAATCGCAAAATTGTACTATATTATCAATCTCAGCAAACCTTACTGATAGAAATTCTTATTTAGAAATTTATCAATATCTTAAAAATTTCCATGATATTCGTGATATTGAAATGAATTATGCTTAATTCAAAAGCTATTAGATTAATTATTTATAAAAGAGAATATATTATGAGTACATTTATTTTAACTGAACATCCACACCGTCGATTTAATCCTTTAAAAAATCAATGGGTTTTAGTCTCACCCCATCGTGCCAAACGACCATGGCAAGGGCAACAGGAAGAAGTCATTGATGATAATAAACCAAGCTATGATCCTGAATGCTATCTCTGTCCTGGTAATAAACGTATCACTGGCGAATTGAACCCAATATATACCAAACCTTTTGTGTTCAAAAATGACTTTTCTGCTTTACTTAGTGATACCCCCTCCTATGAAAAAAATGATGACCCTCTATTCAAAATTTCGACTACGCAAGGTGAAAGTAGAGTGATTTGCTTTTCACCTGATCACAGTAAAACACTGCCACAACTTACCATACCTGAAATCGAACTGATTATCCGAGTATGGCAAGAACAGGTTTATGAACTAAAACAACGTTATCAATGGGTTCAAATTTTTGAGAATAAAGGTGCAATAATGGGATGTTCAAATCCACACCCTCATGGTCAAATTTGGGCAAGTAATTTCTTACCAAATGAAATAATAATTGAAGATAAATACCAAGCAGAATACTATCAAAAATATGGAACACAATTATTACTTGATTATGTAAAACGTGAATTAGAAAAAAGTGAACGCATCGTAGCTGAAACTGAGGATTGGGTAGCCGTAGTCCCTTATTGGGCAACCTGGCCCTTTGAAACCTTATTACTTCCAAAATCGAAACAATTTAAATCGATTGAAGAATTAAACCAGACAGAACGTGAAGATTTAGCTCTTGTATTAAAAAAACTCACAACTCGTTACGATAATTTATTCAAGATAAGTTTTTCTTATTCTATGGGTTTCCACTTCGCCCCATTTAATAGTAAGGATAATTCTCATTGGCAGTTACACGCTCACTTCTATCCCCCACTTTTACGTTCAGCAACCATTCGTAAGTTTATGGTAGGCTACGAAATGCTGGCGGAAAATCAACGTGATCTAACGCCTGAACAAGCTGCTGAACTCTTGAATTCTGTAAGCGATACTAAACATTATAAAGAATATCTATAAAGTTAGATATTACGAAAAATATTCGCTATTTTTTCAACTGCAACATCTGTATTAAATTGATTATTAAGAAAAGCAAAAAGGATTAATCCGATTTGCTTTTCAATTTTCACCAAATCAATAGCATGACCTTTTGCATCCACATTTTCACGAACACCATTAAAATTTATTTTCTCAATTAGAGAAATCCAAGGAGACTGTCTAATCAATGCTTGATTCATTAATACATTTTTCCTTGCCGAAACACCACCAAGACGAACATAACGTTCATGTATTTCATCATTTAAAAACCATTCAAAAAACAACCGCACTTCTTCGTATTTTTCACATCCTTTCACTATTGCTAAACTTCCTCCACCAATAAGAGGCATATTTCCAGGCACTGGTGCACAACCAATTGAACTCGGCATATTGTGAGATAAATGAGAATAATGATTGGAATAAATCATTAACATTGCTGTTTCTTTTTTCTCAAAACATTCTACTGCCTTATCCCACCAACTGCCGTGTAACAATACCGCATTATCTTTTAACTCTGCTAAATTTTCTAAGACACGAAATGCAATTTCTCTACTAAATGCCGATACATCCTGTGCAAGAATTGGCTTGTTTGCTAACGAGTAATAACGAACTAAAAATTCAAGTGCTAGAATCTCAGGATTATCAATTAATGCTGTTCCATAACGAATAGGTGACTTAAGCATAAGATTATGGTCAAAAAAACGTGCAATACGATTAAACTCCTCGAATGTTCTTGGAGGCATTAAATCAGTCTTATATTGTTCATAAAAAAGCCGCTGCGTAATCATATCGTCAAAAATGGCTTTATGATAAAATAGAACCTGAATACTCGGATCAAATGGAATTGCATAGAGCTGGTCATTAACCAAACAAAATCGTTTAATCAAATTATTAGAATAGTGAGAAGCTAGTTCTTCTTGCTGAATAAAATTAAATGGTTGAAGATAACTGGCCAATAGCGGTAAACGCTCCATATCAAGACGCACAATATCATATTGTTTAGCTTGTTTTGGATTCGTCAAAACTTCGGAAATACTGACAAAAGGTACTGTATCAATCTGTACTTGAATACCTGTTTGCCGTTTAAAATGTGGGAGTATTTTCTTTAACGCCTCAATAGAAGGGCTCGATATTGCTAAAATACGCAATGAACTATGCAATATATCTGATTTTTTAAATAAAAACCCCTTATCTTGATAAAATAACTCAAGACATTCACCTTCTATAATATGAATAATGTTCCTAACAATAAAATCATAACTAATATAATAGGAAATGAACCTCTCATCATGACTAAATTGATGATTAATCGTATAAATTTTTGGAGGGGATTGATTACAAAAGTAAAATGCATTATAAATCTCTTCAGCATGCAAAATATTTAGCGTAACAATTGAAGAAAGATGCTCATCCTCAATAAATTTCACAACTTCAAATGGATGTTTTAAAAAACAATAAACTAATTCAACAGCTTCTTTTATTTTATACTTTTGATTTGAAACAATACCAATTCGCTTATCTCCATTTCCTTTAGCTTCCTTAACAACATTAGTTAGAATAGATTCATAATCAAGCCCAAGATAATATTTGGCATTTTTTATCTCTCTATAAAGAAAGATAATTTTAACTAATTCAATATCAAAATATTGCTTATATTCATTTGCATCAGGTAAACAAGATACAACAATCACAAATGTAGTATTCTCACCTGAAATTTTCTCGAGAAACAAACGCTCTTTACTTGGATTATTATCAGTTAAATAAAGATTTAATTGATAACCCTTCTGAGAAAAATGCCCTTCTAAAGATTCATAAAGTAAATAATATTCAGGTGATGAGATAGAAGGAAATATAACTGCAATCTGATTACTTCCGCCAGACTTTAAAAAACTAGCTTGAATATTTTTCTGATAACCCAGTTTTTTTATTGCATCGTTTACCAAATTAATTTTTTCCAAACTGACGTTATGCTTTTTGTTTAGCACATTGGAAACAGTACCTAACGACACTCCAGCTTCTTTCGCTATATCTTTTATCGTCGCCATAATTCTCTACTCCTGATTGTTTAACTTGTATTGTAGGGGATCAAGTCATAAAAATCATCAACGCTTTCAGAATTTGGATATGAATGAAATCTAAGTAGTACAAGTAGTATTCTAGTCAAAGGCTAATCCTTTCTGCTAAACACCTAATAAATATGATTTTGGCATGCCATTTGCTCAACTATATAGTTATACAACTGAATAAAAAATATCGCTCAATATAACTGCACTTTTAAAGATTCTATGATAATTTCCTTCTACTAATATCATATAAAACTTATATCCTTATGATAAAAAACAAAAAAGGGAGCTTTCGCTCCCTTTTAAATTATGTTCCTAATAATCAAAAATATAAAAAATTCCTACCTGCAATCAATTATGCAAAGTATTTTTCTAAATCGTCGCTACCACCGATGTGTTTACCACCAATGAATACTTGTGGCACAGTTGAACGACCAGAAACTGCACGTACACTCACGATTGTTGCATCGTGACCTAATACGATTTCTTCAAAGCTTAAACCTTTATCGCGTAAAAGTTGTTTTGCTTTCGCGCAATATGGGCAGCCTGGTTTAGTGAAGATCGCGATTGATTCTTGCACTTGGTAATTTGGTGCAATGTATTTCAACATGGTATCTGCATCTGATACTTTAAATGGATCGCCTGGTTCATTTGGCTCGATAAACATTTTTTCCACTACGCCATTTTTCACGAGCATAGAATAACGCCAAGAACGTTTACCAAAACCTAAATCATCTTTTCCGACTAACATGCCCATACCTTCAGTGAAGGTACCGTTGCCATCTGGAATGAATTTTACATTGTGTGCTTCTTCTGCTTCTTTCCAAGCATTCATTACGAAAGTATCGTTTACAGACACAACTAAAATATCATCTACACCATGTTTTTTGAAAACTGGTGCAAGCTCGTTATAACGTGGTAAGTGAGAAGATGAACAAGTTGGCGTGAACGCACCCGGTAATGAGAAAACAACAACTGTTTTGTTATCAAATAATTCAGATGTAGTCACATCAACCCATTGATCACCTTGACGAGTACGAAATGTAACTTGTGGGACTTTTTTTCCTTCCATATTAGACATAATGTGTCTCCTCTGTTAGTTAAATGAATTTGCCTTAAAAACTTGATAGGCATTATAGAAAGTTTTGTGATATAGTTACAATCAATTAATTCTATCCTTTTAATTGACATATTCTATAAAGTGAGAACCCTATGAATATTCGTGATTTAGAATACTTAGTAGCCCTTTCCGAGTTTAAACATTTCCGTCGAGCGGCGGATTCTTGCAATGTTAGCCAACCCACTTTAAGTGGCCAAATCCGCAAACTTGAAGATGAGTTAGGCATTATTTTACTTGAACGTACGAGCCGTAAAGTACTCTTCACGCAATCTGGTATGTTACTTGTCGATCAAGCTCGCACTGTATTACGCGAAGTAAAATTACTCAAAGAAATGGCTAGCAATCAAGGTAAAGAAATGACAGGTCCATTACACATTGGATTAATCCCAACCGTTGGCCCTTACCTACTTCCTTATATTGTACCAACATTGAAAGAAACTTTCCCAGATTTAGAAGTTTTTCTTTACGAGGCCCAAACTCACCAACTATTAGAACAATTAGAAACTGGCCGATTAGATTGTGCGATTGTGGCTCGCGTACCCGAAACTGAAGCGTTTATCGAAGTACCTATTTTTGATGAAAAAATGTTACTCGCTGTATCCGACCAACATCCTTGGGCTTCAGAAAGTAAAATTGCCATGAGTACCTTAAAAGGGCAAGAAATGCTTATGTTGGATGATGGGCATTGCTTACGTAATCAAGCACTCGATTATTGTTTTACGGCTGGTGCTAAAGAAGACTCTCACTTCCAAGCCACTAGCCTTGAAACGTTGCGTAATATGGTGGCAGCTAATGCAGGCATCACCTTTATGCCAGAACTTGCTGTATTAAATGAAGGCACACGTGCAGGTGTAAAATATATTCCTTGCCATTCGCCAGAACCGTCTCGTACTATTGCTCTCGTTTACCGCCCAGGTTCACCATTACGTAATCGCTATGAACGCGTTGCAAGTGCGGTCAGTGAACAAGTTAAATCGATTTTAGCGAATAAAAAATAATTTATCATAAGCTGAGGAAAACCCAATGGCTGGTGTTCGAGCAATTCAAAAAGAAAAAACCCGTCGAGCTTTAATTGACGCTGCATTCAATCAATTGAGTGCAGAAAAAAGCTTTTCTAATTTAAGCTTACGTGAAGTTGCGCGCGAAGCTGGCATTGCACCAACTTCTTTCTATCGCCACTTTAGCGATATGGATGAGCTCGGAT